>JAJTBK010000073.1 GCA_021286965.1 Comamonadaceae bacterium
TTGCCCTTCTTGCTCTTGGTGGCGTAGCCCACGGCCTTCAGGTAGCGGTCGTCCAGGTGCTCCAGGCCCGCCAGCAAGACCCCCGAGCGTTTCTGCTCGGCGAACATGAAGTCCTTGATCTCGACGATGCTGGGCACGGCCAGCTTGGCCGAGCCAAAAAATTCCAGGCACACGGTGCGCGTGTGCGCGGGCATCCGGTGCACGATCCAGCGCGCACTGGTAATCAAGCCGTCCGTGCCCTCTTTTTGCACGCCGGGCAGGCCGGCGAGGAACTTGTCCGTCACGTCCTTGCCCAGGCCCTCCTTGCGGAAGGTCTTGCCCGGAATATCGAGGCGCTCGGTGCGGATCGGCGTCTTGCCATCGGCCTCGAAGTACTGCAGCTCGAAGCTCGCCACCTCCACGTCGTGGATCTTGCCCAGGTTGTGGTGCAGGCGCGTCACTTCCAGCCACTGCGCCTCCGGCGTCACCATGCGCCAGCTCGCCAGGTTGTCCAGCGCCGTGCCCCAGAGCACGGCCTTCTTGCCGCCGGCGTTCATGGCGATGTTGCCGCCAATGCAGCTGGCCTCGATCGAGGTCGGATCGACGGCAAACACATAGCCGCCGCGCTCGGCCGCATCGGCCACGCGCTGCGTCACCACGCCGGCCTCGCTCCACACCGTGGGCACGTCGTGCTCCAGGCCGGGCAGGCGGCGCATCTCCACCTCGCTCATGGCTTCGAGCTTTTCGGTGTTGATGACGGCGCTGCGCCAGGTCAGCGGAATGGCACCGCCGGTGTAGCCGGTGCCGCCGCCGCGCGGGATGATGGTCAGGTCAAGCTCGATGCAGGTCTTGACGAGCTGCGCCATCTCGGCCTCGGTGTCGGGCGTGAGCACGACGAAGGGGAATTCCACGCGCCAGTCGGTGGCGTCCGTCACGTGCGAGACGCGCGAGAGGCCGTCGAACTTGATGTTGTCGCGGGCCGTGTGCCGGCCCAGGCGCTTTTCCACGCTCTTGCGCAGGGCGGCGACTTCGACCAGGGTGGTGTCGAACTCGGCAATGGCGCGCTGGGCGGCGTCGAGCAGCAGGCCCACGCGGCGGTCGCGCTCCAGGTTTTCATCGGGCGTGCGGCGCTTGTCGATCTCGCCCATGCGGTGGCGCATGGCGTCCACCAGCATCTTGCGCCGCGCGGGGGTGTGGATCAGGTCGTCTTGCAGGTAGGGGTTGCGCTGCACGGCCCAGATGTCGCCCAGCACCTCGTACAGCATCCGCGCCGAGCGGCCCGTGCGGCGCTCGCGGCGCAGCAGGTCCAGCACGGCCCAGGCGTCATGGCCGAGCAGGCGGATGACGATTTCCCGGTCGGAAAAGCTCGTGTAGTTGTACGGAATCTCGCGCAGGCGAACAGGCTCGGCGCCTGCGGCTTGCGGCAAGGCGGCCAGCTCAATCGGAACGTTCATGGGGTGCAACCTGGGAGGGGCGCGCTGCGCCCCGGGGGCCTCGGGGGGGCAAATTTTAAGGGAGCGGGGCGCCGGCCTGCTCCCCTGGGGGCACTGCGGCTAGACCGGGCGGCCTAAAACAGCACGCGGCTGCGCAGCGTGGCGTCGATCTGCGCCAATTTTTCCAGCGCCGCCTCGGACGAAGCCGCATCCAGGTCGATCACCACGTAGCCCAGTTTTTCGTTCGTCTGCAGGTACTGCGCCGCAATGTTCACCCCGAGCTGCGCAAACACCTGGTTGATGGCCGAGAGCACGCCCGGCTGGTTGCGGTGCACGTGCAGGATGCGGTGCTTGCCCGGGTGCGCCGGCAGCGCCACTTCGGGGAAGTTAACCGATGTCGTGCTGGTGCCGTTGTCGCTGTACTTGACGAGTTTTTCCGCCACCTCCAGGCCGATATTGGCCTGCGCCTCCTGCGTCGAGCCGCCGATGTGCGGCGTCAGGATGACGTTGTCGAGCCCGCGCAGCGGCGAGACGAACTCGTCCTTGTTGCTCTTGGGCTCGGTGGGAAAAACGTCCACGGCCGCGCCCAGCAGCTTGCCCGCCTTGAGGGCAGCTGCCAGCGGCTCGATCTCGACCACCGTGCCGCGCGAGGCGTTGATGAGGATGGCGCCAGGCTTCATCTGCGCGATCTCGGCGGCGCCGACCATCCACTGCGTGGACGGCAGCTCGGGCACGTGCAGGCTGACGATGTCGCTCGCCGCCAGCAGCGCCGGCAAACTGGCCGCCTGGCGCGCGTTGCCCAGCGGCAGCTTGTTGACCACGTCATGGAACAGCACCTGCATTCCCAGGCCCTCGGCCAGCACCGACAGCTGCGAGCCGATGGCGCCATAGCCAACGATGCCCAGTGTCTTGCCGCGCGCCTCGAAAGCGTTGTCGGCGCTCTTGAGCCAGCCGCCCCGGTGCGCCGCCGCATTGCGCGCCGGAATGCCGCGCAGCAGCAAGATGGCCTCGGCCAGCACCAGCTCGGCCACCGAGCGGGTGTTGGAGTACGGCGCGTTGAAGACGGCAATGCCCTTCTCGCGCGCGGCATTCAAATCGACCTGGTTGGTGCCGATGCAAAAGCAGCCAATCGCCACCAGCTTGTGCGCGTGCGCCAGCACCTCGGCCGTGAGCTGGGTGCGCGAGCGCACGCCAATGAAGTGCGCATCGGCAATCTTGCGCTGCAGCTCCTGGCCTTCGAGCGCGCCGGGCAGGGCCTCGATCTGGCTATAACCCGCCGCGCGCAGCACCTCTTGCGCGCTGGGGTGAATGCCTTCGAGCAGCAGGAAACGGATCTTGCTCTTGTCGAGCGAAGTCTTGTCGGGCATGGGCCATCCTTCAAAAAGCAACCGGGCAGGCAAGGATGCTGCATTGCACAAAACCTTAGCCAAAGCACCGCTATTGCCGCAGGGCATTGCGGTAAATACAGTCGCCACCCCGGTGCAATTGGTGACAATCGCCCCCCTGTGTACTGACGGGCGCAGGGCGAACGGGGTTTTTCCCGGTTGTGACAAGCGCCGCGCCTGTGCGACAACGACACCGATTTGACACACAGCGCCCCTACCCTGGGCGCCTTTTGTGTTCCCCACCTCCACAGGAGTCTTTATGTCCTTCAAGCCCCTGGCCCTGGCCACCGCCCTGCTTGCCACCACCCTGAGCGCGCAAGCGCAAACCGAAATTCAGTGGTGGCATTCCATGACCGCCGTGAACAACGAGTGGGTCACCGACCTGGCCAAGCAGTTCAACGACAGCCAGAAGGACTACAAGGTGGTGCCGGTCTTCAAGGGCAACTACGACGAGTCCATGACCGCCGCCATCGCCGCCTTCCGCTCGGGCAACGCGCCGCACATCCTGCAGGTGTTCGAGGTCGGCACCGCCACCATGATGGCCAGCAAAGGCGCCACCGTGCCGGTAGGCAAGGTGATGAAGGACGCCGGCGCCGACTTCAACCCCGCCGGCTACATTCCCGCCGTCGCCACCTACTACACCGCGCCCGACGGCCAGATGCTGAGCTTTCCATTCAACAGCTCGACCACGGTGTTTTATTACAACAAAGACGCCTTCAAGAAGGCCGGCCTGAACGCCGACAAGGCGCCCACCACCTGGCCCGAGGTCTTCGAGGCCACCAAAAAGCTCAAGGCCAGCGGCCACAGCTGCCCGATGACGCTGGCCTGGCAGGGCTGGACGCAGCTCGAATCCTTCTCCGCCTGGCACAACGTGGAATTTGCCACGCACAAGAACGGCCTGGCCGCCGACGGCTACAAGGCGCGCCTGAAGATCAACTCGCCGCTGCACGTGCGCCACATCGACAACCTGGCGCAGGCGGCCAAGAACGGCGAGTTCGTCTACAAGGGCCGGGGCTCGAACCCGAACGCCGCCTTCGTCTCGGGCGAATGCGCCATGATCCAGGCGTCGTCCGGCTCCTACGGTGACTTTGCGAAAAATGCCAAGTTCAACTTCGGCATCGCCCCCCTGCCCTACTACCCCGACGTCAAAGGCGCGCCACAGAACACCGTCATCGGCGGCGCCTCGCTGTGGGTCATGGCCGGCAAGAAGCCCGAGGAATACAAGGCCGTGGCCAAGTTCTTCGAGTTCCTGTCGCAGTCCAAGGTGCAGGCCGCTAGCCACCAGCGCACCGGCTACCTGCCCGTCACCATGGCCGCGTTCGACCTGACGGACAAATCGGGCTTCTACCAAAAGAACCCGGGCACCGACGTCGCCGTGAACCAGATGATCCGCAAGGTCACCGACAACTCGCGCGGCATCCGCCTGGGCAACTACGTGCAGATCCGCACCATCGAGGACGAGGAGCTGGAGCAAGTCTGGGCCGGCAAGAAGACCGGCCAGCAGGCCCTGGACAGCATCGTCAGCCGGGGCGATGAGCTGCTGGCGCGTTTCGAGAAGTCGTACAAGAAGTAAACCTGCGGCCAAAGCCGCCACCCCGGCGCCGGGGTGGCGGCTTTTTCCGTTTGCGAGCCCCTATGGAAAAACGTGTTCTCTTTCGCTCTGCCTGGCTGCCCTGGGTGCTGATTGCGCCGCAGCTGGCCATCATCGCCGTGTTTTTTTTCTGGCCCGCCGGCCAGGCCGTGCTGCAATCGTTCCAGATGGAAGATGCCTTCGGCCTGAGCCGCGAGTGGGTGGGGCTGGAGAACTTCCGCCAGCTCTGGGACAACCCGGACTACCTCGGCGCCTTCGAGCGCACCGCCCTGTTCTCGGTGCTGGTGGCGGGCAGCGGTATCGCCATATCGCTGGTGCTGGCGATTTTTGCCGACCGCATCGTGCGCTTTGCCATGATCTACAAAACGCTGCTCATCGTGCCCTACGCCGTGGCACCGGTGATTGCGGGCGTGCTCTGGGTGTTTTTGTTCTCGCCCTCGATCGGCGTCGCCACCTACTACCTGGGGCGCCTGGGCATCACCTGGAACCACCTCATGAACGAGAACCAGGCCATGGCGCTGATCGTCATCGCCTCGGTGTGGAAGCAGATTTCGTACAACTTCCTGTTCTTCCTCGCCGGCCTGCAGTCGATCCCGAAGGCGCTGATCGAGGCCGCCTCCATCGACGGCGCCGGCCCCTGGCGGCGCTTCTGGAACATCCAGCTGCCGCTCCTGTCGCCGACCACCTTCTTCCTGCTGGTGATCAACATCGTTTACGCCTTCTTCGACACCTTCGGCATCATCGACGCCGCCACCCAGGGCGGGCCCGGCCAGTCCACGTCCATCCTGGTCTACAAGGTGTATCTCGATGGTTTCAAGGCGCTGGACCTGGGCGGTTCGGCCGCGCAGTCGGTGGTGCTGATGGCCATCGTCGTCGTGCTCACCGTGGTGCAGTTCCGCTACGTCGAAAAGAAAGTGCAGTACTGACATGGTTGACCGCAATCCCTGGCTGACCTTCCTCTCCCACGCCGTGCTGGTGCTCGGCGTTGCCATCGTCGCCTTTCCGCTCTACCTGGCGCTCGTCGCCTCCACGCACACGGCCGAAGCCATCGTGCAGTCGCCCATGCCGCTCTTGCCCGGCAGCCACCTGTGGGAGAACTGCCGCGACGCCCTGTTGGGCTCGGGCAAGCTCGGCTCGACCACCAACGTGGTGCACATGATGTGGGTGAGCTTCGTCGTCGCCATGACGATCACACTGGGCAAGATCGCAATCTCGCTCTTGTCGGCGTTCGCCATCGTGTACTTCCGCTTCCCGTTCAAGATGATCTGCTTCTGGGCCATCTTCCTCACGCTGATGCTGCCCGTCGAGGTGCGCATCCTGCCGACCTACAAGGTGGTGGCCGACCTGGGCCTCTTGAACAGCTACGCCGGCCTGTCGCTGCCGCTCATCGCCTCGGCCACGGCCACCTTCCTGTTCCGCCAGTTCTTCCTCACCGTGCCCGACGAGCTGGTGGAGGCCGCGCGCATCGACGGCGCCGGGCCCATGCGCTTCTTCAAGGACATCCTGGTGCCGCTGTCGCGCACCTCGATCGCGGCGCTGTTCGTGATCCAGTTCATCTACGGCTGGAACCAGTACCTGTGGCCGCTCCTGATGACCACCAGCGAGGACATGTACCCGGTGGTGATTGGCATCAAGCGGATGCTCGCCGGCGGCGAGGCCGCCGTGGACTGGAACATCGTCATGGCCACAGCCGTCCTCGCCATGCTGCCGCCCACCCTGGTGGTGATGCTGATGCAGAAGTGGTTCGTCAAGGGCCTGGTGGATACTGAAAAATAAGCCCCCATGCCCACCGTCCTGCGTACAGGCGCTTACCGTTTCTTCTTCTATTCCAACGAAAAGGGCGAGCCGCGCCACATCCATGTACAGCAACAAAATATGCTGGCCAAATTCTGGTTGCAACCCGTTGCCCTGGCCAGCAGCAGCGGGTTTTCTGCACAAGACCTCAGAAAGCTCAGCGAACTGGTCGCCACGCACCAAACCACATTCACGGAGGCCTGGAATGACTTCTTTGGCGCTTGAATACCCCCCTCACGCCGTCGCGCTGCGCTTTACCGGCGACAGCCTCGTAGTGACCTTGCACGACGGCCGTGAACTGTCCGTGCCGCTGGCCTGGTTCCCGCGCCTGGCCCACGCCACCCCCGATCAGCTGGGCCTGTTCGAATGGCTGGGCATGGGCGAAGGCATTCACTGGCCCGCGCTCGACGAAGACATTTCCGTCCTCGGCCTGCTCGAAGGCCGCCCCAGCACAGAACTGCGGCCCACGCCGACCCCATAACGCATAACGCACAACGCACAACCTGACAATGGCATCCATCTCCCTCAAGAACATCGTCAAGCGCTATGGGCACGGCAAGTCCGCCGTGCCCGTCATCCACGGCGTCAACGCCGAGATCAAGGATGGCGAGTTCATCGTCCTCGTCGGGCCGTCGGGCTGCGGCAAATCGACGCTGCTGCGCATGATCGCCGGGCTCGAAGAGATCACCGGCGGCGAGCTGCGCATTGGCGAACGCGTGGTCAACAACCTGGAGCCAGCCAAGCGCAACATCGCCATGGTGTTCCAGAACTACGCGCTCTACCCGCACATGAGCAACTACGAGAACATGGCCTACGGCCTGAAGATCGCCAAGGTGCCCAAGGACGAGATCGCGCGCCGCGTGGACAAGGCCGCCGAGATTCTGCAGCTGTCGCACCTGCTGCAGCGCAAGCCGCGCGAGCTCTCGGGCGGGCAGCGCCAGCGCGTGGCCATGGGTCGCGCCATCGTGCGCCAGCCGCAGGTGTTTTTGTTCGACGAGCCGCTGTCGAACCTGGACGCCAAGCTGCGCGGCCAGACGCGCATCCAGATCCAGAAGCTGCACGCCGAGCTCGGCATCACCAGCCTGTTCGTCACGCACGACCAGGTCGAGGCCATGACGCTGGCGCAGCGCATGATCGTCATGAACGGCGGCAACGTCGAGCAGTTCGGCACGCCCGAGGAGGTGTACCACGCACCCGCCAGCACCTTCGTCGCCGGCTTCATCGGCTCGCCGCCCATGAACCTGCTGAAAAACGCCCCGGGCGGCCAGGCCGGGCGCATCCTGGGCATTCGCCCCGAGCACCTCGATCTGGTCAGCAGCGGCGGCTGGGAGTTCAGGATTGAAACCGTGGAGCTGCTGGGCGCCGAACGCCTGCTCTACGGCAAGGTCGGCGCCGACGACATCACGCTGCGCCTGGAAGAGGGCCTGCCCTACCCCCACCCCGGCGAGACGGCGCGCATCGCCCCGCGCGCCGATCGCCTGCACTGGTTTGACGCCGCCACCGGCCACAGGATCAACCCATGAGCACCACCACCCTCCCCCCCTGGCCCTACCCGCGCTGGATCGCCCACCGGGGCGCGGGCAAGCTCGCGCCCGAAAACACCCTGGCAGCCTTTCGCCTCGGGGCACAGCACGGCTGGCGCATGTTCGAGTGCGACGCCAAGCTCTCGGCCGACGGTGTGCTCTTCTTGCTGCACGACGCCACCCTGGAGCGCACCAGCAACGGCCAGGGCGCGGCTGCCGGCCTGACCCTGGGACAGCTGGCGCAGCTCGACGCCGGCAGCTGGCATTCGCGCGCCTACGCCGGCGAGGGCCTGCCCACGCTCGAAGCGCTGGCGCGCTTTTGCCTGGCCAACGGCTACCAGCTCAACGTCGAGATCAAGCCCCACCCCGGCCAGGAAGAGGCCACGGGCCGCGCCGTGGGCGAGCTGCTGGCGCGCATCTGGCCAGCGAGCGCCACGGCGCCGCTGCTGTCCTCGTTCAAAAGCGCCGCCCTGGCCGGTGCGCGCGCCACCGCGCCGCAGCTGCCGCGCGCCCTGCTGGTCGATCAATGGGCGCCGGCCGATGCCGACCTGCACAGCGCCCAGCAACTGGGCTGCCAGGCCATGGTGCTGAACCACGCGCTGTGGGACGCGGCCCGCGTAGCCCTGGTGCACGGCGCCGGCCTGCGCTGCCTGAGCTACACCGTGAACGACGAATGGGCCGCCAAGCGCCTGCTCGATCTGGGCACCGACGGCATCATCACCGACCGGGTCGATCTGTTCAGCCCGGCGGCATAAGCCCGGCTAGCCGCGCCGCATCAGCGCCTGGGCGCTGGCCATGGCCAGCACCAGCGCGCCGTAGGTCAGCATCTTGCCGTCGCGCCCCCAGGCCCACAGGCCGGCCAGCAGCACGACGCAACCCACTGCAGTATTGATAGCTGCTTGCGCCCACCAGGCAAGCCCTGCAGCCGGTTTTGGCCCCAAAAAGCGGGCCACCAACGCGAGCCACAGCGCCAGCGCCAGGGCCGGGGCAGCAAAATTGAACAGGTGGTTGAGCAGGGTGGGCAGGTCCACGGGCGTGACGTACATCAAGATTTGTGCAGCGCCGCAATCCCGCAGTGCGGCACTGGACGCCGCGCAATTTTATAATCCGCGCCCATGGCAGTCTGGGCCTTAGGCATCAACCACAAAACCGCGCCGCTCGATCTGCGCGGCCGCTTTGCGTTTGCGCTCGACCAGATCGCGCCCACGCTGCAGGGCCTGCGCCAGACGCTGACCGAGCGCACCCAGCACCCGCAGGTGGAAACCGCCATCATCTCCACCTGCAACCGCACCGAGATTTACTGCGCCGCCGCCCAGCCGGCGCTGGAGCACACCCTGGGCTGGCTGGCCGAGACCGGCGGCGTGCAGGCCAACGTGCTGCGCTCGCACTCCTACACCCTGCAAGACGGCCTGGTGGCGCGCCACGCCTTTCGCGTCGCCAGCGGGCTCGATTCGATGGTGCTGGGCGAGGCGCAAATCCTCGGCCAGATGAAGGACGCGGTGCGCGCCGCCGAAGGCGCGGGCGCCCTGGGCAGCACGCTCAACCAGCTCTTTCAGCGCAGCTTTGCCGTCGCCAAGGAGGTGCGCACCAGCACCGACATCGGCGCGCACAGCATCAGCATGGCCGCCGCCGCCGTGCGCCTGGCCAGCCAGCTGTTCGAAGACCTGGGCCGCACGCGCGTGCTGTTCGTCGGCGCGGGCGAGATGATCGAGCTGTGCGCCACGCACTTTGCCGCGCGCAACCCCAAGCAGATCGCCATCGCCAACCGCACGCTGGAGCGCGGCGAGAAGCTCGCCACCCGCTTTGGCGGCGAGGTGATGCGCCTGTCCGACCTGCCCGAGCGCCTGCACGAATTCGACATCGTGGTGAGCTGCACCGCCAGCACCCTGCCCATCGTGGGCCTGGGCGCCGTGGAGCGCGCACTCAAGAAGCGCCGCCACCGCCCCATGTTCATGGTGGACCTGGCCGTGCCGCGCGACATCGAGCCCGAGGTCAAGCAGCTCGAAGACGTGTACCTCTACACCGTGGACGACCTGGCCAGCGTGGTGCAGACCGCCCAGGCCAACCGCCAGGCGGCCGTGGCGCAGGCCGAGGCCATCATCGACGCGGGCGTGCAGAGCTTCATGCACTGGATGGACCAGCGCCACCCAGAGCACGGCGTGGTGCCGCTGATCCGCCAGATCCAGGACCAGGCAGACGTGTGGCGCACCATCGAACTCGACCGCGCGCGCAAGCGCCTGGCCAAGGGCGAGGACATCGACACCGTGCTCGACGCGCTCTCGCGCGGCCTCGCGCAGAAGATGCTGCACGGCACCCTGGCCGAACTGCGCGCGGGCGACGCCCAGGCGCGCCAGCAAACGGCGCAGACCGTCTCGCGCCTGTTCCTGCGCTC
>JAJTBK010000074.1 GCA_021286965.1 Comamonadaceae bacterium
CCCTGCCACAGCCAGCCAGGCAGTGGCGGATGGAGGCAGGGTTCAAGCGGTGAGCGCAATCCCCGATGAACCTCGATCAGTACCTCCCCGTTCTCTTGTTCATCCTCGTGGGTGCTGCCATTGGCATCGTGCCCATCGCGCTCGGATACATCCTTGGGCCCAATCGGCCTGATGCGGCAAAAAATTCCCCTTACGAATGCGGCTTCGAAGCCTTCGAAGATGCCCGCATGAAGTTCGATGTGCGCTACTACCTGGTCGCCATCCTCTTCATCCTGTTTGACCTCGAAATTGCTTTCCTCTTCCCCTGGGCGGTGGCTTTGCAGGACGTCGGGGTGGTTGGTTTCGCGGCGGTCGCCATCTTCCTCGCCATCCTCGTCGTCGGCTTTGCCTACGAGTGGAAAAAAGGCGCGCTCGATTGGGAATGAGCGGCTCGTTCTGAGCGGCTCCAACAAGGATAGACACGATGATTGAAGGCGTGATGAAGGAAGGCTTCGTCACCACCAGCTACGACGCGGTGGTGAACTGGGCCAAAACCGGATCCATCTGGCCCATGACCTTTGGTTTGGCCTGTTGCGCGGTGGAGATGATGCACGCCGCTGCGGCGCGCTACGACCTCTCGCGTTTTGGCGCCGAGGTGTTCCGCGCCTCGCCGCGCCAGTCCGACCTGATGATCGTCGCCGGCACGTTGTGCAACAAAATGGCGCCGGCGCTGCGCAAGGTGTACGACCAGATGAGCGAGCCGCGCTGGGTGCTCTCCATGGGCTCGTGCGCCAACGGTGGTGGCTACTACCACTACAGCTACTCGGTGGTGCGTGGCTGCGATCGCGTGGTGCCGGTCGATGTCTACGTGCCCGGCTGCCCGCCGACGGCCGAGGCCTTGATTTACGGCATTCTGCAGCTGCAGCAGAAAATCCGCCGTACCCACACCATTGCACGGGTTTGAGGGCTTGAAGATGACTGTGTTTGCCATTCGCCCCGAAGAAATCCGCGATGCCGTTGCCGCCGCCCTGGGCGACAAGGCGCGTGCGCTGACCATTGCCCTCGATGAGGTGACCCTGGTGGTCGCTGCCGCCGATTACCTGGCGGCCATGGCGCTGCTGCGCGATGCGCCCGGTTGCCGTTTCGACCAGCTCGTCGATCTGTGCGGCGTCGATTACTCCGCCTACCGCGACGTCGGCACCGATGGCCCGCGCTTTGCCGTCGTCTCGCACCTGCTGTCGGTGGAGCTGAACCAGCGCCTGCGCGTGCGCGTGTTCTGCCCGGATGATGACCTGCCGGTGGTGGATTCACTCACGGACGTCTGGGCGGGTGCCAACTGGTTCGAGCGCGAAGCTTTTGACCTTTTCGGCATTGTTTTTGCCGGCCACGACGACCTGCGCCGCATCCTGACCGACTATGGCTTCATCGGCCATCCGTTTCGCAAGGATTTTCCGGTGTCCGGGCACGTCGAGATGCGCTACGACGCCGAGAAGCGCCGCGTGGTGTACGAGCCCGTCAGCATCGAGCCGCGCGAGATCACGCCGCGCGTCATCCGCGAAGAAAACTACGGGGGGCTGCACTGAGGGCGCCCGCGCCTTTGTGATTCACCATGGCTGAAATCAAGAACTACACCCTCAACTTTGGTCCGCAGCACCCGGCCGCGCACGGCGTGCTGCGCCTGGTGCTCGAACTCGACGGCGAAGTCGTGCAGCGTGCCGACCCGCACGTCGGCCTGCTGCACCGCGCCACCGAAAAGCTTGCGGAGAGCAAGACCTTCATCCAGTCGCTGCCCTATATGGACCGACTGGACTACGTCTCCATGATGTGCAACGAGCAGGCGTACTGCCTGGCGATTGAAAAGCTGCTCGGCATCGACGTGCCGCTGCGTGCCCAGTACATCCGCACCATGTTTGGCGAAATTACCCGCCTCTTGAACCACCTCATGTGGCTGGGCTCGAACGGCATGGACTTGGGCGCCTCGACGGTGCTGATGTTCACCTTCCGCGAGCGCGAAGACCTGTTCGACATGTACGAGGCGGTGTCGGGCGCGCGGATGCACGCGGCTTACTTCCGTCCCGGCGGCGTGTACCGCGACCTGCCCGACAGCATGGCCCAGTTCAAGGCCAGCAAGCTGCGCAACGCGCGCGCCATGCAGGAGCTCAACCGCAACCGCCAGGGTTCGCTGCTCGACTTCATCGAAGATTTCTGCCAGCGTTTCCCCAAGCTGGTCGATGAGTACGAAACCCTGCTGACCGAAAACCGCATCTGGAAGCAGCGCACCGTCGGTATCGGCGTCGTCTCGCCCGAGCGTGCCCTGAACCTGGGGATGAGCGGCGTCATGCTGCGCGGCTCCGGTATTGCCTGGGACCTGCGCAAGAAGCAGCCCTACGATGCCTACGAGCGTGTCGATATCGATATTCCGGTCGGTGTCAACGGCGCTTGCTACGACCGCTATCTGGTGCGCGTGGCAGAAATGCGCCAGTCGACTCGCATCATCGAGCAGTGCGTGGCCTGGCTGCGTGCCAACCCCGGCCCGGTCATCACCGACAACCACAAGGTGGCGCCGCCGTCGCGTGAACGCATGAAGTACGGCATGGAGGATTTGATCCACCACTTCAAGCTGTTC
>JAJTBK010000216.1 GCA_021286965.1 Comamonadaceae bacterium
GCGCTGCACCATGGCTGAGTAGTGGATCTGGCTGTGTGAGGCCTTGCCCAGTACGTGGGTGACCGAGTTGCACAGGCTGATCAGGAGATCCTCGGTGTTGTAGGTCTCTGGGGAGGTGTGCTCGTTCATGGTGTGGGACTCAAAGGGGGAGGGCCTGGTGCGCAGGGGATGTTTCGGGTTGTAGCAGATTTGCGTTGGACTGCGTGCCGCCTGGTATGGGCGTGGGCCTACTGCTGTGCGGCTGCAGCCAGGGCCTGCAGGGCGGCGGTGGCGGCTTGCAGCCCGGCGGCATCGAGTGGCTGTAGTTGAGCGCTGACGGCGGCCAAACCGTCTTGCTGTAGCCGGGCAATGGCCTGGCCGGCTTCTTTGGGTTGGGCAAAGGCCAGGCTTTGCAGCAGCAATTGGCCGTCGGCCGCCAGGAGTTTGAAGTAAAACTGACCGTCGGCTTCGCGGTATTGCTTGAAGCTCGGCAGCTGGGCCTTGGACGTCTTGGCGGCCTTGGCCGGGCCGTGGCCCTGGGCCAGATTGCGCAGGCCGACGGCACTGCGCAGTTGCTGCATGAAGGGTGTGGCGCTGGCGCGGGCGCGCTCGGCACCGGCTTGCAAAATGGCCTCGACCTGGGCGGGCTGGGCCATCAGTTCTTCGTAGCGTGCGCGCAGTGGGGCAATGTCCTGGTCGATGCGCTGAAACAGCAGTTCCTTGGCCTCGCCCCAGGCGATGCCGTCGGCGTAGGCCTGGCGCAGCGCCTCAGTTTGCTCCGGGGTGGCGAAGGCCTGATAGATCTGGAACAGGGCCGAGCCTTCGGTTTCCTTGGGTTCTCCGGGGGCGCGCGAGTCGGTGACGATGCTGGCAATGAGCTTCTTGAGTTGCGTGCGTGGGGCAAAGAGCGCGATGGTGTTGTCGTAGCTCTTGCTCATCTTGCGCCCGTCCAGGCCAGGCAGGGTGGCGACTTGCTCGTCGATCACGGCCTCGGGCAGGGTGAAGTGTGCGCCGTAGAGGTGGTTGAAGCTCGCCGCCATGTCGCGTGCCATCTCGATGTGCTGAATCTGGTCGCGCCCCACAGGCACTTTGTGCGCGTTGAACATCAGGATGTCCGCGCCCATGAGCACGGGGTACATGAACAGGCCGGCGCTGACGCCATCATCGCCCTCGCGCCCGCCTGCCAGGTTGGCGTCTTGCGCGGCCTTGTAGGCGTGGGCGCGGTTGAGCACGCCCTTGCCGGTGACGCATGAGAGCAGCCAGTGCAACTCGGGGATCTCGGGAACGTCCGACTGGCGGTAGAACGTGACGCGCGCCGGGTCGAGTCCGGCGGCCAGCCAGCTGGCGGCGATCTCGAGCGTCGAGCGGTGCACACGCGCTGGATCCTGGCACTTGATGAGCGCGTGGTAATCGGCGAGGAAGTAAAAGTTCTCGACCTGCGGGTCGTGCGTTGCGGCGATGGCCGGGCGCATCATGCCGGCGTAGTTGCCCAGGTGGGGCGTGCCCGAGGGGGTGATGCCACTCAGAAAGCGCGTCTTGCTCATGGAAAAAGGCTTGGCAGGGGAAAAAAGAGGTCAGCGCAACAGCGCCATGACGGGGGTGAGGAGCAACTGGATCAGGGTGTAGCCCAGATTCATCAGCGGGCGCAGCCACAGCTGGCCGACGATGCCGGCCACGACCAGGCCCATGACGATGAAAAAGCCCCAGGGCTCGATGCGCGCCACCATCTGCGCCTGGCGCCAGGGCAGCAGGCCGACGAGGATGCGCCCGCCATCGAGGGGCGGCAGCGGAAACAGGTTGAAGGCCCACATCACGAGGTTGACCATGATGCCGGCCTGTGCCATTTCGATGAAGAAGGGCTCCTGCACGCCCAGGCCGCGCAGCACGATCCATAGCAAGGCCCACAGCAGCGCTTGCGCGAAATTCGACGCCGGCCCGGCCAGCGCCACCCACACCATGTCGCGCTTGGGGTGGCGCAGGCGCCCAAACTGCACCGGTACCGGCTTGGCGTAGCCAAACAGGAAGGCGCCCGAGGTGGCAAAGTACAGCAGCAGCGGCATCAGGATGGTGCCGACCGGGTCGATGTGCGGCAGCGGGTTGAGCGTGCAGCGCCCGAGCATGTAGGCCGTGTTGTCGCCAAAGTGGCGCGCCGCGTAGCCGTGGGCCGCTTCGTGCACGGTGATGGCGAACAGCACCGGCAGGGCGTAGAGGAGAACGGTTTGGATGAGGTTGTTGGAGTCCACGGCGCGATCTTACAAGCCCAGGGCCTGCAGGCTGCCGCGCCCTTCGCGCAGCACGACGGGGTCGCCGCCGAGGGCCATGGGGGTGAGGTCGAGGACCGTGGTCGGCTCGCTCGGGCAGGCGCCGTCGTCCACGATGGCTTCGAGCTGCTTTTCAAAGTGGGTGCGGATGTCCTCGGGGTCGCCCAGCGGCTCGCTCTCGCCGGCGGGGATCAGCGTTGTGGCCAGCAGCGGCGCGCCGTGCAGCTCCAGCAGCAGCAGCAGGCTCTTGCGCGTGGGCACGCGCAGGCCGATGGTCTTGCGCTGCGGGTGGCTCACGCGCCGGGGCACTTCCTTGGTGGCGTCGAGGATGAAGGTGTAGGGCCCGGGTGTGCCGAGCTTGAGCAGGCGGTACTGGCGGTTGTCCACGCGGGCGTAATTGGCCAGCTCCGACAGGTCGCGGCACAGCAGCGTCAGGTGGTGCTTTTCATCGACCTGGCGGATGCGGCGCAGCTTGTCCACGGCCGCCTTGTCGTCGAGTTGGCAGACCAGGGCGTAGCTCGAATCGGTGGGCACGGCGAGCACGCCGCCTTGCTGCAGCAGGGTGGCGGCTTGCTTGAGCAGGCGCAGCTGCGGGTTTTCGGGGTGGATTTCAAAGTATTGGGCCATGGTGTTTTTATTGGATGCGGTCGGCCAACAGCTGCCACACGGGCGTCAAGCCGGCGGGCAGGGGTGGCAGGCGGCCCAGGTCGGTGTGGGATTCTTGCGGGCTGTGAAAGTCGCTGCCGCGCGAGGCGGCCAGGCCAAATTCTTGCGCCATGGCGGCGTAGGTGGCGTATTCGGCCACGCTGTGGCTGCCGGTGACGACTTCCACCCCCTGGCCGCCATGCTGCTGGAATTCGGAGAACAGCGCGTATTCCTCGTTCGGGCTGAAGCGGTAGCGCGCCGGGTGGGCGATCACGGCCAGGCCGCCGGCGTTGCGGATCCAGCGCACGGCGTCGCCCAGCGCCGCCCAGCGGTGCGGCACGAAGCCGGGCTTGCCTTCGGTCAGGAAGCGGCGAAAAACCTCATTCGTGTCCTGGCAGGCGCTGATCTCCACCAGGTAGCGGGCAAAGTGGGTGCGCGAGATCAGCTCCGGGTTGCCGACATAGCGCAGCGCGCCCTCGTAGGCGCCGGCAATGCCGGCAGCCGCCAGCTGCGCCGCCATCTCTTGCGCGCGTGCGCCGCGCCCGCCGCGTGTGGCGGCCAGACCCTGGGCGAGGGCGGTGTCGCTGGCATCAAAGCCCAGGCCGACGATGTGCACCGTGGTGCCGATGAAGGTGACGGAAATCTCCACCCCCGTGAGGTAGGGCAGGCCCAGGGCGCGGGCGGCGGCGGCGGCGCGCTGCTGGCCGCCGATCTCGTCGTGGTCCGTCAGGGCCCAGAGTTGCACGCCGTTGGCGTGCGCACGCGCGGCCAGTTGCTCGGGCGTGAGCGTGCCATCGGAGACCACGGAGTGGCAATGCAGGTCGGCGTTGAGGAGGGTGGTAGTCACGCAGAAATTCTAAGGGCCGGCCCGGGGTGGCGCCGGGCATAGAGCGGCAACCCTACTGTGCGCAGGTTGCGGGTCAACCCGCTTGCGCTCAAATGTAATTGAACGTATTTTTAGCACGATCGTTCTTTTATTTCGGTGGTGCTGATGCAACTCGACAATATTCCTGTGTTTCGCAAGCTCTGGGGCATGTTTTTGGCATTGATGCTGGCGGCGCTGGTGATCTCGGCCTGGCAGCTGCACCGCTCCAACAACTCCATGTCGCAGGCGCTGCAGGAGGCCATCGCCATCGAGGCCCGCATCACCGAATCTGTGCGCTGGCGCGGGGATTCGGAGACGGCCGTGACCATGCTCATGGGTGCGGCCGTGACCTCCGATGCCGTGCTGGCGCAGCAGTACGACGCCAAGGTCAAGGAGCTGCTGGCTGCCGTCGGCCAGCTGCAAAACGACATCGTCGCCCACACCGAGCAGGCGCAGGAGAAAGCCGTGCTGCAGGAGGTGCTGGCGCAGTACGCTGCGCTGCAGGCGGCCACGCGCCGGGCCTGGGATTTGAAGGGTGAGGGCGATGGCGTGAAAACCCAGCGTTTTGCCGACGAGGAGCTGGCGCCGCAGGTGGTGCGCTTTCTGAAGGCGCAGGATGCCTTCGTCACGCAGCTGGGCGCGAGCCGCGACGCCGTGGTGGCGCAGGCGCGCGAGCGCCGCGTGCGCTACGCCATCGAGGGCCTGAGTGCCACGGCCCTGGTGATGGGGCTGTTTCTGTTCCTGGCCTGGAAGCTGGTGCGCTCCATCAACACACCGCTGCAACAGGCCGGGGGCGTCATCGAGGCCATTGCCGGCGGCCAGCTCACGCGCGAGCTGCAGAGCCAGCGCCGGGATGAATTTGGTCAGATGCTGCGCGCCCTGGCCGGCATGAGCCAGGGCCTGCGCGCGGTGGTGGGCGAGGTGCGCAGCGGCGTCGATGCCGTCGCCACGGCGGCCGGTGAGATTGCCAGCGGCAACCACGACCTGTCGGCGCGCACGGAACAGACGGCCTCGAACCTGCAGCAGGTTGCCAGCAGCATGGAGCAGCTCACCGCCACCGTCAGCCAGTCGGCCGACACTGCGCGCCAGGCGCACCAGCTCGCCGACGAGGCCGTGCAGGCGGCGCAGCAGGGCGGCACGGTGGTGCAGCAGGTGGTGGACAGCATGGAGGGCATCACGGCGTCGAGCCGCAAGATCGGCGACATCATTGGCGTCATCGACGGCATTGCCTTCCAGACCAACATCCTGGCGCTCAACGCGGCGGTGGAAGCAGCACGTGCTGGCGAGCAGGGCCGGGGTTTTGCCGTGGTCGCTGGTGAGGTGCGCAACCTGGCGCAGCGCAGCGCCGAGGCGGCCAAAGAAATCAAGCAGCTCATTGCGCAGTCGGCAGGCAGCGTGGCCAGCGGCTCGGCCCAGGTGGCGCAGGCCGGCCAGAGCATGGCTGCCATCGTGCAGAGCGTGCGCCGGGTGGGCGATTTGATCGGCGAGATATCGGCCGCCAGTGCTGAGCAGCGCGACGGCATCGGCCAGGTGAACCAGGCGGTGACGCAGCTCGACCAGATGACGCAGCAAAACTCGGCCCTGGTCGAGCAGTCCAGCGCCGCTGCTGCCGCCATGCGCGAGCAGGCGCAGCACCTGAGTGCGGTGGTGGCGCGTTTTGACGTCGGCACCGCTCCCACCGTGCTGGCGGGTGTCGCAAAAGTGCCGCAGATGGCGGGGGGGTACCACCACCCGGCGCAGCGTCTCAATTACTCCTGAATTCATAGCTCCTAACGCTTGCTGCATCAGCGTTATGGCGTTTTTCAAATACCAAACAATCGATCGTCTGCAGTCTCCGCGCATTGGCCCGGGCGGGCGTTTGTCAGCCGTGCCTGGGGGGAAATGTGCGAGCATGGCGAGACGACTGCGCCGCAGGGCGTAGCGCTTTCATACGGAGTGCGCAACCATGTTTTTCAATCATTTGTCGGTGGGCCGCAAACTGTGGGCCTTGGTGCTGGGGCTGACGCTGGCCCTGCTGGTGCTCATGGGCGGCTTGCTGTCGCATTTGCTGAGCCTTGGCGACCAGGCGGCCAACGACGTCCAATTCAGTGAACGGCGCATCAACCTCGCAGTGCGCTGGCGTGGCATGGTGGCGCTCGATGCGCACCGTGCCGTGATCCAGATGGGTACCAGCGACACCGCCCTGGCCGAGCGTATGGCGCAGGAGTCCAGCACCAGCACCCAGGCCATCACCGAGGTGCAGAACAGCGTCACGGAACTCGTGCGCAGCGATGAGGACAAGGCGCAGCTCGCGCGCATCGCTGCCGCGCGCAGCCAGGCGCTGGACGTCATCAAGCAGGCCGCCGCCCTGCGCAGCAAGGGCGATGGTGCCGCCGCCACCAGCCTGGTGAACGACAAATTGCAACCGCTGATCACGGCCTACGTCGGCGAGATCGACAACTTCGTCAAGCTGCAGGAGCGTCGCCGTGACGAGACCAAGCAGCAGGCCCAGGCGCAGCGCGAGAATGCCCTGTGGGTGGGGGTGGGGATTTGCGCCGTTGTCGTCACCCTGGCGCTGTTTCTCTCGGCCTGGCTGGTGCGCAGCATCACCGAGCCGCTGCAGCGCGCCGTCAGCCTGGCCGATGCCATCGAGGGCGGCGACCTGACGCAGGACGTGCACGACGAGCGCGGCGACGAGCTCGGCCAGCTGCTGCGCGCGCTCTCGGCCATGGGCGCCAAGCTGCGCACCGTGGTGGGCGAGGTGCGCTCAGGCGTGGAATCGGTGTCAGCAGCGGCGGGCGAGATTGCCACCGGCAACCACGACCTGTCGGCGCGTACCGAGCAGACGGCGGCCAACCTCGAAGAGACGGCCGCGAGCATGGAGGAGCTCACCGCCACCGTCACGCAAAGCGCGGACACCGCACGCCAGGCCAACCAGCTCGCCGCCAACGCCGCCCAGGCCGCGCAGCGCGGCGGTGAGGTGGTGGGCCAGGTGGTATCGAGCATGGAGCACATCACCGAATCGAGCCGCAAGATCAGCGACATCATCGGCGTGATCGACGGCATTGCCTTCCAGACCAACATCCTGGCGCTGAACGCGGCGGTGGAAGCAGCGCGCGCTGGCGAGCAGGGCCGGGGCTTTGCCGTGGTCGCCGGTGAGGTGCGCAGCCTGGCGCAGCGCAGCGCCGAGGCGGCCAAAGAGATCAAGGGCTTGATTACGGCCAGCGTGCAGAACGTGGAGCAGGGCTCGCAACAGGTCGGCCAGGCCGGGCAGAGCATGGGCGAGATCGTGGACAGCGTGCGCCGCGTGAGCGACCTGATCGGCGAGATCACCGCTTCGACCACCGAGCAGCGCGACGGCATCGGCCAGGTGAACCAGGCGGTGGCCAACCTCGACCAGATGACGCAGCAAAACGCCGCCCTGGTGGAAGAAGCCAGCGCCGCCGCCGCCTCCATGAGCGAGCAGGCGCAGCGCCTGGCGCAGGTGGTGTCGGTGTTCAACGTCGGCGGCTACGCCAGTGCCCCGCGCCGCAGCCCGGCCCCGGCTCCGGCAGCAGCAGCGTTCGCACCCCGCCCGGTGGCTGCCAAGCCGGCAAGCAAGCCCCTGCCCAAGCCGGCCACCAAGGCCGTGCCGGCACCGGCGGCAGCGCGCATCGCCGCCAGCCCCAAGCCGGCGGCCCCCGCTGCTGGCGGTGAGGGCGATTGGGAAAGCTTCTGACGCCAGCAGGTGCACACCCCGGCAGGGCGGTCAGGCAGGCCGCCCTTTTTGTTGGGCCTCGGGAGTCGCCAAGCAGTGCGGCGGCAGCGGCCAGGTGCTCCAGGCGGTGGCCTGCGGCCACCAGCCCTGGCTAGGGGGTGAACGAGTGCCGGGCCTGCCCGGCCCACACCGCCTGCCACTGCGCCAACATGTCCGCCTTGGCGTAATGCCGGCGCACCTGCTCGCGCCCGAGGGCGCCCCAGGTGGGCCATTGGGCCCGGGCCTGCACCACCTGCCGCAGCAGCTGGGCAAAGGCATCGTCGTCTGGCGGGCAGTGGTTGCCCGGGGCCACCGGCGCCAGGATGGTGGGCACGTCGCCGACGGCGGTGGCCAGCACCGGCAGGCCCAGGGCCATGGCTTCGAGCATGGCGATGGGCAGCTGCTCGGTGTCTGACGACAAGGCGAACAGGTCGAAGGTTTGCAGCTGCACCCCCGGCTGGCGCAGGTAGCCGGTGAATTCGACGTCCTGGGCCACGCCCAGCTGCTGTGCCAATTGCTGCAGATCCGGCAGCAACGGGCCGCCGCCGACGATCACCAGGCGCGCCGCGTGCGTGCGGCGCAGGTGGGCAAAGGCGCGTACCAGACGGGCGATGTTTTTCTCCGGCCGCAGGCCGGCCAGCGTGCCGATGCGCAGCACTGCACCGGCCGCTGGGACGGGCGCCGGGGCCGTATCGGGCAGCGCCACGCCATTGGCGATGAAGTGCACGCGTTGCCGGGGCAGGCGCCAGGCCTGCAGCGCAAGGTGTTCGAGCTGGCGCGAAATCACCACCAGCGGCACGCGCCCCCAGCCGAGCAGGGCGTGGCGTGTCCACACCCGCCGGGGTAGCTGTTGCCGGGCCTCATCGGGGCCAAACCCGTCCTCGATGTGCACCTGCGGGCACAGGCGCGGCAGGTTGGCTGCCGCCCATTCGATGCTGCCCCAGTTGTGGCTCAGCAACAGGTCGGGCTGCAACTGGCGCAGTACCTGCCGAAATGCCCCCCGGTTCGCCAGTGCCCCGCCTTTGACGACAGGCAGGGGTTGCGCCGTCCACCGAACCTGGGGCTGCAGGCGCTCGCCGGCGTCGAAGCAGTTGTCCATGGCGACGATGGTGTGGCGAAAGCCGGGCCCGAGGGCATTGGCCAGTTCGATGAAACGCGCCTGCGCCCCGCCCAGTTGGAACGAGGGGAAGGCGTGCAGCAAGTGTCGTGGTGCAGTGGTCTCGGTCACGCAGGGGCTCCTGGAGCGCGGCATGGCTGCTGATGGTAAAGGCCCGGCCCGCGTCGGTGGCAATCGCTTTCAACGGCGCGGTGTCGGCGGTACTGGGGAGCCGCACCTAAACCCGGGCTTTCCCAGGGGCCTGCTGGGTGCGCGATGTGGCACAAATGCGCCCCGGTGGTGCAGCCCGCGCCGCCGCCTTGTGGGGAACGTATGACTGTTTCAAAAAACCACAGCCCGGTGTATTTCCCGGCGCTCGATGGCGTGCGCGGCTGGATGGCGTTGGGGGTGCTTGTGGCCCACGTGCACCTGGCCTGGTTCCCCGGGGCCATGGTGCTGATGGAGCTGTTTTTCGTCATCTCCGGTTTTCTGATCACCAGCATCGTTTGGCGCGGCGTGCGCAGTGGCGCCGGGTTGAGTCTGGCGCTGTTCTGGCAGCGGCGTCTGCAGCGCCTGGTGCCGGCGCTGGTGTGCGTGGTGGTGTTGTGTTCGGCCCTGGCATGGTGGGTGGTGGCTGATTTTGGGCCGGTGGCTCAGGATGCGCTGCAAACCTTGCTGTATTACTCCAACTTCACCAAGTTGCACGATTACATCTACCCAGGGCCCTTTGCCCAGTCCTGGTCACTGGCCGTCGAGGAGCAGTTCTACCTCCTGTGGCCGGTGTTGTTTTTCATTTTCCACAAGGGGCGTATGCGTCGATGGCAGGCTGCGCTGGTGCTGCTGAGCTTGGCGTTTTCGTGCATGGCCTGGCGCTATCACCTCATTGCACAGGGCGTGCCCTGGTCGCGGCTGTACTACGCCCTCGATACGCGCATGGATGCCTTCGTCGTCGGCGGCTTGCTGGCGCTGTGGTATCCCCGGCTGTCGGCCTGGAGCCAGGGGCGTATTGCCCACGCCCTGCTGACGCTGGCGTCCTGCGCCTACCTGGCGTTGGTGCTGTGGGGTACGCCCAAGGTGCTGGCGTATTTTTATTGGCAGCAAACAGCGGCGGTATTGACGGCGACGTTGCTGGTGCTGCTGCTGGCATCGCCGCGTGCCGGGGTATTTCAGTGGCTGTGCAGTCAGCCACTGAGCAAATTTTTGGGGCGGCGCTGCTACAGCCTGTATCTCTGGCACTGGCCGGTGATTTGGATTTTGCTCATGCTGCGCCCCTGGACCGAGGCTGAAAAACCCTGGTTGCTGGCCCTGGTGCTGCCGCTGACGGTGCTGCTGTCGATGGGCAGCTATCGCTGGTGCGAGCGCCCCTTCATGCGCCAGCGCCGCGCCCTGGCGCAGGCCGCGCAGGCGCCAGCGCTGGCGCCGGGCGTGGCGTGAGGTTCACGCCTGCCAGCCCTCGACCAGGAACTGTACACGCCGCTGGCCGCGCCAGGCGTTCACGTCCAGCCGGAAGGCCAGCAGGGCGTGTTCGGGCAGGGGTTCGGTATGGCCAAACCAGATGGCATCGACTGGCTGGCCCTGGTACTGCAGCTTGAGCTGCAGATGGTTTTTCGCCTCGCCCACCAGGCGCTGGCTCAGCACCTGCACCTGGTCGCTGAAGGTGGGCGGGGCAAAGCCCTGGCCCCAGACTTCGCCGGCGAGCAGATCGACCAGGTCGGCGTGCAGGTACTCGGGTGCCAGTGGGCCATCGGTTTCGAGCTGGCGCGTGAGGGTGGCGGTGTCCAGCCATTCGCTGGCGACTTGGGCCAGGGCCTGCTCGAAAACCTCGAAATGCTCCTGGGCGATGGTGCAGCCCGCCGCCATGGCGTGGCCGCCAAACTTGAGCAGCACCCCCGGGTGGCGCTTGGCCACCAGGTCGAGCGCGTCGCGCAGGTGAAAGCCGGCGATGGAGCGGCCCGAGCCCTTCAATTCATGCGCCTTGCCCGGCGCACCGCTGGCGGCAAAGACGAAAGTGGGGCGGTGCAGCTTGTCCTTGATGCGCGAGGCGACGATGCCGACCACGCCTTCATGAAAATCGGGGTCGAACACGCTCACCGCCGGCGGTGGCTGGTCGGCTGCCGGGAACAGGTTTTCGGCCAGGGCAAAGGCGTGCTCGCGCATTCCGCCCTCGATGTCGCGGCGCTCGCGGTTGATGGCGTCGAGCTGGCGCGCCAGCGCCTGCGCGCGGGTGGCGTCGTCGGTCAGCAGGCATTCGATGCCCAGCGTCATGTCTGCCAGGCGGCCGGCGGCGTTGATGCGCGGCCCGAGGGCGAAGCCGAAGTCGAAGGTGCTGGCCTGCTCCCAGGGGCGGGCGGCAACCTCGAACAGCGCCCGCATCCCTGCCGGCATGGCGCCGGCGCGCACGCGCTTGAGGCCCTGGGCCACCAGGCGGCGGTTGTTGGCGTCCAGGCGCACCACGTCGGCCACCGTGCCCAGGGCGACGAGCGGCAGCAGCGGCTCCAGGCGCGGCTGGCTGGCGGCGTCGAACACGCCGCGTGCGCGCAGCTCGGCACGCAGCTGCAAGAGCACGTAGAACATGACGCCCACGCCGGCCAGGCTTTTGCTCTCAAACGTGCAGCCGGGCTGGTTGGGGTTGACGGTGGCGTCGGCCGGCGGCAGCTCGGTGCCGGGCAGGTGGTGGTCGGTAATGAGCACGGCCAGGCCCAGCGCCTTGGCCGCCTGCACGCCGGCCACGCTGGCGATGCCGTTGTCCACGGTCACGAGCAGGTCTGCGCCCTGGGCGTGCACGCGTTCGGCGATGGGCGGCGTCAGGC
The DNA here is from genome assembly GCA_021286965.1 of Comamonadaceae bacterium. Lineage (GTDB taxonomy): Bacteria > Pseudomonadota > Gammaproteobacteria > Burkholderiales > Burkholderiaceae_C > Paenacidovorax. The sequence goes on from JAJTBK010000216.1 coordinate 11,372, forward strand.
CGTAGCCATCGACCACGCGGTCGGGCACCTGGTAGCTCACCTGCTGCGCGCCCAGCAGGTGCAGGCCGCGCACGGCCACGGCGCAGGCGGTGGCGCCGTCGCAGTCGTAGTCGGCGACGATGCAGATGCGCTGCTGCGTGGCGATGGCGTCGGCCAGCAGGCGGGCGGCGGCTTGCACACCCAGCAGGCCGGCAGGGGGCAGCAGGCGCGCCAGGGCGGCGTCGAGCTCGTCGCTGCTGCGCACGCCGCGTGCGGCGTACAGGCGCGCGAGCAGTGGGTGCAGGCCGCTTTGCTCCAGGGCCCAGGCGCTGCGCGGTGGGGTCTCTCGTACTATTATTTTCATAGCTGCTCGCGCAGGTTTATCAAGCGCTGGGGCCTCAAAAGGCTGTGAATTTTCTGCCCCAGGGAGCGGGGCGCGCTGCGCCAGCTGCGGGCATGGCGCTCGCCGCACAGGGTCAGCTGCACGGCCTGGCCGCCCGCCGCTTGGCGCGCCAGGGGGGCGAGCACTTCGGTGTCGATGGTGCGCCAGGCCGCCGTCCAGGCGCTCCAGTCTTCTTGCAGGGCGTGCGTG
>JAJTBK010000228.1 GCA_021286965.1 Comamonadaceae bacterium
ATCCAGGATGGAGAAGCCCGCACGGTCAAAGTAGCCGCAGATGCGTGCGAACAGATCGCTCTGGTCGGGTGCGTACACCAGCACCTGCAAGCCTTCGCCCGCCAGCGACTGGCGCGCCCGCACCACAGGCTGCTGCGTGCCCACGTGGCGTGACAGGTGGCGCGTGTGCCAGGCGATGTCCGGGGCCTCGTGGCGCATGAAGTAGCTCACGTCCAGCGTTTCCCACAGACGCTTGTGCGCTTCATGTGGCAGGGCGCTCAGGGCCAGCAGGATCAGGGCCTCGCGCTTGCGGGCCTCGATTTCGGCCGCCGGATTGGCCGTGCCACCGCCGAGCACGCGCAGCGTGGCGCGGTACAGGTCTTCGAGCAGCTTGCCCTTCCAGGCGTTCCAGACCTTGGGGCTGGTGCCGCGAATGTCGGCCACCGTCAGCAGGTACAGGGCGGTGAGGCGGCGCTCGCTGCCCACCTGCCGGGCGAAGGCGGCAATGACGTCCGGGTCGGAGAGGTCTTGTTTTTGCGCCACCTGGCTCATGGTCAGGTGCTCGCGCACCAGGAATTCGGCCAGCTGCGCATCGTCGTCGGCGATGCCGTGCTGGCGGCAAAAGCGCCGCATTTCCAGTGCGCCGATGACCGAATGGTCGCCACCGCGCCCCTTGCCGATGTCGTGGAACAGCGCGGCCAGGTACAGCAGCCAGGGCTTGTCCCAGCCACCGGCGAGCTGCGAGCAAAACGGGTATTCGTGCGTGTGCTCGGGCATGAAGAAGCGCCGCATATTGCGCAGCACCATCAGGATGTGCTGGTCCACGGTGTAGACGTGGAACAGGTCGTGCTGCATTTGCCCGACGATGCGCCGAAACGGCCACAGGTAGCGCCCGAGCACCGAGGTCTGGTTCATCAGCCGCATGGTGCGCGTGATGCCCTCGGGCTGCTGCAGGATGCGCAGGAAGCAGGCGCGGTTGTCCGGATCGCGGCGGAAGGCGCCATCCATCACGCCGCGTGCGTTGTAGAGCGCGCGCAGCGTGCGCTCGGACAGGGCCTTGAGCCCGGGGGTGCGCTCGTAGAGCAAAAAAGTGTGCAGGATGGCTTGCGGCTGGCGCTGGTACAGGTCGTCGCTGGCGACTTCGATCAGCCCGCCCTTGTCGTAGAACCAGTCGTTGATCGGGCGCAGCTCCTGCGTATTGGGCGCCAGGCGGGCCGCAATGCCTTGCAGCAGGATCTGGCTGAGCTGCGTCACGGCCTTGGCGGCCCAGTAGTAGCGGCGCATCAACGCTTCGCTGGCGCGCAGGTGGATGCGCTTGCCATCGGCCGTCAGGCTGTTGCGGTAGCCAAAAGATTCGGCCACAGCCGTTTGCAGGTCGAACACCAGCCGGTCCTCGCGCCGCCCGGCCAGGGCGTGCAGGCGCGCGCGGATCAGGAACAGGAGCGCTTCGTTGCGCTCGATCTGGCGCAGCTCAAACGGCGTGGCCAGGCCGTTGGCAGCGAGCTCGCGCCAGCTCGTGCCCAGGCCGGCGGCGCGGGCCACCCAGAGCACGGTGTGCAGGTCGCGCAGGCCACCGGGTGATTCTTTGCAGTTGGGTTCGAGCGCGTAAGGGGTGTTTTCAAACTTGGTGTGGCGCTGGTTCATCTCCAGCGTCTTGGCGTCCAGGAACGCCTGCGGGTCAAGCTGTGCGGCAAACTGCTGCTGCAGGGCCGTGAACAGGGGGGCACTGCCGTGCACCAGGCGGGCTTCGAGCAGGGCAGTCTGGACGGTAACGTCTTGCGCCGCCTCAAGCAGGCATTCGTGCACGCTGCGCACGCTCGAACCGATCTCCAGCCCCGCATCCCAGCAGTGGCTGATGAAGGCGGCAAGGCGCTCTTGCAGGGCGCTGTCGGTGTCGGCTCCGTCGGGCAGCAGCACCAGCACATCGACGTCGGAATGGGGAAAGAGCTGCTCCCGGCCATAGCCGCCCACGGCCACCAGGGCCAGGTGCGCAGGCAGGGCGGCGCGCTGCCAGAGGGTTTGCAGCAGCCCATCGGCCAGCTGCGCCAGCTGCGCCAGCAACTGGCGCGTGCTGCGGGTCGAGCGGCCCTGGGTCAGGTGGGCGATGAGCGCCGCCTTGTCGCTGCGGTAGCCTGCACGCAGGGTGGCCAGCTCGTTCATGGTGGGTGGGGTCAGGTGCAGGTGGCGTGTACGAAGGCGGGCAGGGCGGGGCTGCCGGCCGAGAGCGTCATCACCTCGTAGCCGGTGTCGGTCACCAGCACCGTGTGCTCCCACTGCGCCGAGAGGCTGCGATCCTTGGTGATGATGGTCCAGCCGTCCTTGCCCAGCTCCTTGATGTCGCGCTTGCCCAGGTTGAGCATGGGCTCGATGGTGAACACCATGCCCGGCTGCAGCAGCTCGCCCGTGCCGGGGCGGCCGTAGTGCAGCACCTGCGGCTCTTCGTGGAATTTTTGTCCGATGCCGTGGCCGCAAAATTCGCGCACCACCGACAGGCCATGGCCTTCGGCAAACTGCTGGATGGCGTGGCCGATGTCGCCCAGGCGCGCGCCGGGCTTGACCTGCTGTATGCCCAGCCACATGGATTCGAAGGTGAGCTTGGACAGGCGCTTGGCCGCGACCGAGCAGTCGCCGATCAAAAACATGCGGCTGTTGTCGCCAAACCAGCCATCCTTGGTGATGACGGTAACGTCCACGTTGACGATGTCGCCCTTCTTGAGCGGCTTGTCGTTCGGGATGCCGTGGCACACCACGTGGTTGACCGAGGTGCACAGGTGGCCGGGGTAGGGCGGGTAGCCCGGCGGCTGGTAGCCGATGGTGGCCGACACTGTGCCCTGCTGCGCCATGCATTCGGCGCCCAGGCGGTCGATTTCAAGGGTGGTGATGCCCGGTTGGATATGGGGCGTGATGTAGTCCAGTACTTCGGAGGCCAGGCGGCAGGCCTCGCGCATGGCGGCAATGTCGGCCGCAGACTTGATGGTGATCGTCATGGCGTCCGATTATCCGACAGCCTCCAGGGACGTGCAGGGGCCCCAGTAAAATGGCGGGCTTCGCCTCTCCCAGCGCCTGCTGCCATCGTGACCATGCACAAGATTTCGTTTGCGGGGGGCAACGCCCTCAGCACTTTCCGCGCCCAGCAACTGCAATCGGCCCTGGCCGCCATCCACCCCAAAATCACCGGCGTGGCCGCGCGCTTTGTGCACCTGGTGGCGCTGGACGCTGCCCCCACGCCTGCGCAGCAAGAGCGCCTGGCCGCGCTGCTGACCTACGGCGAGCCCTACGCCGGCTCCGAGGACGGCGGCGTGCTGCTGGTGGTCACGCCGCGCCTGGGCACGGTCTCGCCCTGGGCCAGCAAGGCCACCGACATTGCGCGCAATTGCGGCCTGGCGGTGCACCGCGTCGAGCGCATCACCGAATACCGCCTCACGCTCAAAACCGGCCTCTTGGGCGGCCAGCCCGAAGTCTTGCCGGAGCAACTGGCGCAGATCGCCGCGCTCCTGCACGACCGCATGACCGAGTCCGTCATGCCCACGCGCACCGAGGCCGAGCAGCTCTTTACCGAGCTGCAGGCCCAACCCATGGAATTCGTCGATGTGCTCGCCGGTGGCCGCGCTGCGCTGGAAAAAGCCAACCTGCAATGGGGCCTGGCGCTGGCCGACGATGAAATCGACTACCTGGTGCACGCCTTCACCCAGCTGGGCCGCAACCCCACCGACGTGGAGCTGATGATGTTCGCCCAGGCCAACAGCGAGCATTGCCGCCACAAAATCTTCAACGCCGAGTTCACCATCGACGGCGCGCTCCAAGACAAGAGCCTGTTTGGCATGATCCGCCACACCGAGGCCATCTCGCCCCAGCACACCATCGTCGCCTATGCCGACAACGCCTCCATCATGGAAGGCTCGCAGGTCGAACGGTTTGTAGCCAAAATGGGCTCCAGTGCAGATGGGGCAAGCGCTACCAGCTATCAAAAAACGAGCGCCATGCACCATGTGCTGATGAAGGT
>JAJTBK010000235.1 GCA_021286965.1 Comamonadaceae bacterium
AAGGACTTTGATGTGGTGTTGGACGTGCTTCGCAGCCTGTACCACCACGCTGGCAAGATCGGCAACGGCCTGACGGCCTGGCTGAATCTCCGTGCCTATCCTGCCGTTCTGATCTTCACGGCGTATGGGATCGGACTGACCAAAGCTGCGCGATGGGACACGCTGCTCAAGCTGTTCTCGTCCGCACTGGCCACGGAACATCGCGAACCGCAGCGGATTGTCTCAACACTGTTCCTCTGGTCGTGGGCAGGCGGCGAACAACAACTCTGGCAGCAGCTCGAAGGGATGGATCGTCGCAAGACTCCGCTGAGCGATCATCTTCTGGAAGTGATGACGCATTGGCGCAAGAGCTTCACAGGTGCCGATGCAAATTTCGAACTGCTGTTCGAGCGCTTCGAGCTAATGGGATCGCTTGCTGCGTTCCATGAGAACGATGAGGCGCAGTTGGAGAAAGCCGTCGAGGCATCGGCAGCGCGCAATGATGTGCTTGCCTGGATGCCAGTTGGCCGATCCGGCTGGCACAGCGCCGGGGCACGAACGCTACTTCAAGAGCTTGAGGATGAGTCTCGGATCGCTGAACTTTTGAAAGCGGGCTTCGCCAAGGGAAGCCGCCGCTTTCTTCAACTCTTCGTCGAAAACTTCAAGCTGTACACCCGACGTATGCGCTGGTAACGCACTTGCGGTGCTGAAGGGCCCCGCCACAATGGGCGGGGCGTTGCGGCGGTCACGCCGCCTGGGGCTTGCTGCGCGACCAGATCAGGTCGTGCGTGCCGTCCTCGCCTTCGATCAGGCGGGCATAGACCGTGGCCGGGAACGAAGGATCGTCAAGGGTCACGGAGATGTACTCGCGCCCGGCTTCGCTGGTCTTCTTCCACGCCGCGCCGATGTCGTGACCGGTGGCCTGCAGGCGGAAGTCCGGGGCCTTCTCGTTGTCGCCCTTGTCGTTGGGCACCAGCTTGACCTTGACGTTGAGCGTCAGGGTGCGAAGCGTGCCGGTGAAGCCGTCTTTGTCTGCGGTGAAGGTGCCGATGTTGGCCATGATGGATCTCCTTTTGGTGGAACAAGGTTCGCGCCCATCGCGTCCTTGTTGTGATCCGGCCGGCGGGGGACGGGCGGGCTGCACCGCTTGCGGTCGCAACGCAGTGGAGAGCTGGGAGGCGAAAAGAATTTGTCCCGCGAGGAATCTGCGCAGCAGAGGGGAAATTGTTTTCGCCGGACGGTTGCAGCCATGAAGCCCGAGGCGCAGCCGCGCCACCGCCAGGATTCACAACAACACAAGGACGCCTTGGGCCGAACCGCACCGAAAGGAGACAGGGCCGACTCGGCATCTCTGCACGAAGGCTGCTCCGGCTCGCCCACTGACGCGGGTCAGGTCAACCACCCGACGACAGGCGAGAACGCCCCGGCCGCACCTTGCGGCGCCGGTCTTGAGGCGTGGTGTGGAAGCTCCATAGCGATGCCGGGCGGGATGTCCGTGAACCGTCCTTCGTGACGTGATGGGCGAGAACCATCAGCGTTGAGGACGGCACGCATTCGCACAACCTGCCGCAGCAAGCGCCAGCGTGTTCGCCGGCTCCCCATCCATTGCGGCGGGCATAACCCGTAGGGCTTTCCCCGGAGGCAAGCGCAGCGCGCAGCGCCGCAGGCGCGAAAGCGTGAGTGGATTGAAGCCGAATGGCCGTGACGGCGAAGTCGGCACGGGGCGCAGCCCGAAAGCCCGGCGGCGCTTCGCGCCGACACGCCCAGGCCGTTCTATATTTTCAGCAGGGAACGCAGAACACTATGACCATCCAGCTACGACACGAAACCCCGGATGACATTGCCGCCATCGAGGCCGTAACCATTGCCGCCTTCGCCAATGCACTGCACACCAGCCACACCGAGCAATTCATCGTGCGCGCATTGCGCGACGCCAACGAGCTGACGCTTTCCATCGTGGCCGAAGACCAGGGCCAGGTCATCGGCCATGTGGCCCTGTCCCCCGTGACCATCACCGACCGCCACGGCCACAAGGCCCAAGGCTGGTACGGCCTGGGGCCGATCTCCGTGCTGCCTGCAAGGCAAGGACAAGGCATCGGCTCGCGCCTGATGCAGCAGGCGCTGGCCGAACTTCGGGCGCA
>JAJTBK010000238.1 GCA_021286965.1 Comamonadaceae bacterium
CACGCAAGGTAAGCCGCCACCGACCATCGCACTGGATGAGGCTGTGCAGGCCAGCCCATTGCCCGAGCTACCCAAGCCGGTCGAAGTGGTGGAGGTGCCAAAGGTGCTGCCGATGCCGGCGCAGATGAAGCCGCTGGGGGACGGTGAAGCCAAGGCACCGCCCGAGTCCCCCGATGAAAAGCAGCGGGTCTCCCGTGCCAACGCCGAGGCGCGTGTAGCGCCCACGCGCGAGGGCTATGTCAACGCCATCCAGGTCTGGCCCTTCACCGATGGCGCGCTGTACCAGGTCTATGCGGCCGTGGGCCGCGTGACCGTGATCGCGCTCCAGCCCGGCGAGGAGTTGGTGACGGTCGCCGCCGGGGACACGGTGCGCTGGATCGTGGGCGACACATCGAGCGGCAGCGGCGAGGCGCTGCGCGTCAATGTGATGGTCAAGCCCATCCGCTCGGGCCTGAAGACGAATCTCGTCATCACGACCAGCCGCAGGACGTACCTGCTGGAGCTGACCTCGACCGAGAAGACCTGGATGGCCTCGGTGTCCTGGGAGTATCCGAAGGACAAGATGCTGGCCCTGCAGCGTCAGGCGCAGGCGGCCAGCGCTGCTGCGCCGGTGGATAGCGGCCTGTCGCTGGAGAAGATCCGCTTCCGCTACGCGGTCAGCGGCAGCAATCCGCCGTGGAAGCCGCTGCGCGTCTTCGATGACGGCGAGAAGGTCTACATCCAGTTCCCGCCTGGCATTGCCGAAGGCGAGCTGCCGCCGCTGTTCGTGATCGGCGCGCAGGGCGATGGGCAGTTGGTGAACTACCGATTCCGCTCCCCGTACTACATCGTGGATCGGCTGTTCGGCGCGGCCGAACTGCGCCTGGGTGGCGACAAGGGCGACGTGGTGCGCATCGAGCGCACCGACGGGGTTTCGGGTGGCACGCGGAGGAACTGACCATGAGCCAGGATGACATTTCCGACCATGCCGCGCCACAGGCCGACAAGGTGGCACCCGAGGCGATGACGCTGCGTGCGCAGCCGCGTCCGGTCACGCGGCTGAACCGGCGCACGCTGGCCATCCTCACCGGCGGCCTGTCGGTCGCCGTGCTCGGGGCCACGATCTGGTCATTGCAGCCGCATCGGCGCGGCGCGAGCGAACAGACCGAGCTTTACAACGTCGATCGCGTGTCCAAGTCAGAAGGGCTGGGCGGCCTGCCTTCGGACTATTCCAAGCTACCGCCGAAGGTGCCGGAGCTGGGGCCGCCGTTGCCGGGCGACCTTGGGCCGGCCATCGTGAAGTCGCAGCAGCCCGTGGCACCGACCTATGCACCGCCGGGTCACGACCCGGAAGATGCGCGGCGCAAGGAGGCTGATGCCGCAGCGGCCTCGACGGTGTTCTTCCGCTCGGGTAATCCAGGCAAGGCCGGTGCGCCGGCCGCAACCCAAGTCGCGGCTACTGCGCCGGGCAGCGCCTTGGCGGGCTTCGACCCGCTCGCCGCCGGGCCGGCCTCGACGGCGGCCCAGCCGTCCGACCCGACTGCCGTGCAAAACCGGCAAGACCAGAAAGAGGCGTTCCTGAAAGGCGGTTCTACGGAAACCCGCAATTCCGGCAATCTGCAAATGCCGACCTCGCCGTACCAGGTGATGGCCGGGACGGTGATCGCTGGCGCGCTGGTGACGGGCATCAAGTCCGATCTGCCGGGCGACGTGATCGGCACGGTGACGGAGCCGGTCTACGACTCGGCCACGGGCAAGTTCCTGTTGATCCCGCAGGGCTCGCGCATCCTGGGCAAGTACAACAGCCAGGTGAGCTACGGGCAGAGCCGCGTGCAGGTGGTGTGGAACCGCATCATCTTGCCCGACACGTCTTCGCTAAAGCTCGACAACCTGGCGGGCACTGACCCAGCCGGCTATGCCGGCCTGGAGGATGGTGTCGATTGGCATTGGGATCGCGTCTTCGCCGGCGCGGCGCTGACAACGCTGCTGGGTGTCGGTGCCGAGCTGGCCGCACCGGAGAACCGGCAGGATGGCAACCGTATCGTCATTGCTGGGCGCGACAGCGCCGAGGACAGGATCAATCAGGTCAGTCAAGAGGTGACCAGGCGCAACATGAACATCCAGCCGACGCTGACAGAACGGCCGGGTCTGCCGGTTCGCATCATCGTCAACCGCGATTTGGTGCTGCGGCCGTACCAGCCGCTGTTCTTCAACAGGGGAGCGATGCGATGAGTACGACCAAGAAACTGCGGCTGGGGCCGCTGCCCAAGACCGAGAGCGTCAAGCTGACCTTTGCTTGTCCGGCCAGCTTGAAGGCCGACCTCGACCGATACGCCGCGCTGCACGCGCAGGCGTATGGCGAGGTTTTAGATGCCGAGAAGTTGATCCCGCACATGCTGGAGGTGTTCATGGCCGGGGATCGGGGATTCAGGAAAGGAACAACAGCCAAAGTTGCCGTGCAAAAACAGCCTTGACGATCTTGACATTACTCCAACGACAAAGCGCAGCCACAGGCTGCGTTTTGTCGTTCTGGTAGTTGGGCAGTTGGGCTAATATGGAGAGGCAAGTCGGCCTGCTGTTGGGAAACGCACCCGATGCAACGCGCCCAGGGTTTCTTTCTCGTCGCTCTTATGTGGCACCTAGCCCACAACGCCGCAGTCACTTCAAGCGGCCCAAAACAGAGCTAACCTAGCGTCCTGTATAGAGTTTCAAGCCGTGGGCGATTTGCACACGGAGCTTGACACCAGCAATTTTTTATTGGGCCGCCGGCTTTTTCGCCAAAGCCCCGCAGTCGCTGCCGAGCCGGCGTGCCTCGGTCTTCATCGCCATGCGGCCATGCTCCTTGCTCGTCACCACGGCTTCGGTGACGAAGTGCTCGGCGCTGTAGAGGGTGGTGGTGAAATCGCCCTCGCTCGGCGGCTCCTGGCACAGGACATGGCCCTTCCAGGTAGTGCCGCTGTGGCGCACCTGGCTGTAGGTGCACTGGCCTTCGCGCTGGCCCTCGCGGATGGGGGCCTGCTGCGCCTGCTCGGGCGTGATGCACACGCGCAGGCCGCCGCTGCCATCCAGCGCCACGCCCTTGGCCGCCATTTGCTGCTCCATCAGCTGGCGCGATTCGGGCGGCATGTTCTTGAGCTGCTCGCGCATCTGCGCCATGCGCTCGGCCATGGCGTTGCCGCCTGGACTCTGCGCGCTGGGGCTCTGGTGCCGGAACTCCCACAACCCGGGCTGCAGGGTCTGGGCCTGGGCACTGCAGCCCAGGGCCAGGAGCAGGGCCAGGGGGGCGAGGAGGAGCGGGGTGCACATGGGGTTTCTCCAATCAGCGGCAACGGTGCCGGTGGCGCAATTTTCAGCGCCCCCTTGCGCCGGCACAAGGCCCCCAGGCAGGGACAATCGCCCCATGCATCGCTCCCACCCCCCTTCCTTCGCCATCTTCGGCGCCGGAGCCGTTGGCTGCTACTTTGGCGCCCTGTTGGCGCGCGCCGGCTACCCGCTGCAGCTCATTGGCCGCGCCCCCCACGTGCAGGCGATCGCGGCGCACGGCCTGCGCCTGCAAACAGCAACCGAGGATGTGCACATCCCCCTGGCCGCCAGCACCGAGGCGCGCGCTGCCGCCCAGGCCGATGTGGTGCTGCTGTGCGTCAAGGCCACCGACACCGAATCAGCTGCGCAGCAGCTGGCGCCGCACCTGCGCCCCGGCGCCGTGGTGCTGTGCCTGCAAAACGGCGTCGATAACGCCGAGCGCGTGCGCGCCGTGCTGGGGCCGGCCCACCCGGTCTGGCCGGCGGTGGTGTACGTCGCCACGGCCATGGCCGGGCCCGGCCATGTGCAGCATTTGGGCCGCTGCGAACTGGTGCTGCCCGACGCCAGCGCCTGCGCCGCCATCGCCCCCTGGCTGCAGCAGGCGGGCATCGCCGTGGCGTTGTCCGACCAGGTGGCGGGCGCGCTTTGGGCCAAGCTGGTGGTCAACTGCGCCTACAACGCGCTCTCGGCCATCGTGCAGCAGCCCTATGGCTGGCTCCTGCAGCAAGACGGCGCACCGGCGCTGCTGGCGCAGCTGGTGGCCGAATGCCAGGCCGTGGCCCAGGCCGAGGGCGTGCCGCTGCCCGCCGACCTGCCAGCGCGCGTGCAGGCGATTGCGCAGACCATGCCGGCGCAAAAATCGTCCACCGCGCAAGACCTGGCGCGCGGGCGCGAGAGCGAGATCGAGCACCTCAATGGCTTCATCGTGCGCCGCGCCGCCGCCCATGGCCTGACGGCGCCTGCAAACCAGGCCCTATTGGTGCTGGTGCGGATGCTGCAGGCATGCCAGAAGCTATCCAATGAATAGCTGCTAGCCCTTGATGGGCAAGGGCCAGAAGCAAAAAACACTCCAATTTCAAGCCACGGTGGCAGCCGTGCGCAGGGCCTCGATTTGCGCGGCGTCGTAGCCCAGGCCCTGCAGCAGCGCGTCGGTGTGCGCGCCCTTGGTTGGTGGGCTCGAACGCACCGGCAGGTGCTGGCCCGCCAGGCGCAGCGGAAACAAGGTGGTGCCCACCGTCTGGCCGGCGCGTTCGCCGTCGGGCAGGGTGATGTCGGCCAGGGCGCCGCTGGCGTTCAGGTGCGGGTCGTCGTACAGCTGCTCGGGCCGGCAGATCGGTGCATAGGGCAGGCCATGGGCCTCGAACAGGGCCGCCAGCGCCGCCGCGCTCCAGCCCTCCAGGCGCGCGCGCAGCTGCGGCAGCAGCGTGGGGCGGGCGCGCACGCGGTCGTTGTTGCTGGCGAGCTGCGGGTCAGCAGCAAGATCAGCCCAATCCAAAATACGGCACAGGGTTTGCCACTGCGCATCGCTCACGGCAGAGAGAAAAATCTGCTCGCCACCCTGCACCGTGAACACGTCGTACACCCCCCCAGGGTGAGATGCGCGCCGGCATGGGCGCCGCCGCCTCGCCGGTGATGGCGTACTGCAGCATGTGCTGGCCCACCAGAAAGACGTTGTTCTCGAACAGCACCGAATCCACCTCCTGCCCGCGCCCGCTGATGCCGCGCTGCAGCAGCGCCGCCATGGCGCCAATGGCGCCGAACATGCCGCCCATGATGTCGTTCACGCTGGTGCCCGCGCGCAACGGGTCGCCGGGGCGGCCCGTCATGTAGGCCAGGCCGCCCATCATCTGCACCACCTCGTCGAGCGCCGTGCGGTGCTCGTAGGGGCCGGGCAGAAACCCCGTGTGGTTCACGTAGATCAGGCGCGGGTTCTCGGCGCTCAGGGCGGCGTAATCGAGCCCGTACTTGGCCAGGGTGCCGGGCTTGAAGTTCTGCAGCACCACGTCCGCCGACAGCGCGAGCTTGCGCGCCACGGCCTGGCCTGCGCTCTGGCGCAGGTCGATGGCGATACTTTT
>JAJTBK010000274.1 GCA_021286965.1 Comamonadaceae bacterium
AGGAAGGCATTGCCAAGGCCGACGCCGAAGCTGCCGTCAAGAAGCTGGTGGAAGCTGGCGCCAAGGCCGAACTCAAGTAATTCGGTCTCTTTCAAGGGCTGGAGCGTCCTCACAGGGCCTCCAGCCTTTGGCGCTTCCAGAGCGCACTTGAAAACTGGCTGGAGCAGACGGATGCTTCCCACCAGTTTTCAAGTGTCTTCTGACGAACCCGACAGCAGAAGGCGCCTTGGTCCGGGCGATGTGCAAGGCATCGCCGTCCGCCATGGTTGGTAGTGGCCAACCGCCAAGCCTGCGGCATTTCCTTCCGCAGTTCCGTCGTCGAAGACCCAGGACCCCAGTCTTAGCCCGGAGATCTCATGGCCTACTCTTATACCGAACGCAAGCGTATCCGCAAAAGTTTCGGCAGCCGCGACAGCGTGCTGAAGGTACCTTACCTCCTGCAGATGCAAAAGGACGCATACACAGCGTTTCTGCAGGCCAACGTACCGCCGAAAAAACGAACCATTGAAGGCTTGCAGGCCGCATTCAATTCGGCTTTCCCCATCGTCTCGCACAACGGTTTTGTCGAGATGAAATTCCTGGAGTACAACCTGGCCAAGCCCGCCTTCGATGTGCGCGAATGCCAGACCCGTGGACTCACCTTCGCGTCGGCCGTGCGTGCCAAGGTTCAGCTGATTATCTATGACCGCGAATCGTCCACGGCGCAGTCCAAGGTGGTCAAGGAAGTGAAGGAGCAAGAGGTCTACATGGGTGAAGTGCCCCTGATGACCGACAAGGGCTCGTTCATCATCAACGGTACCGAGCGTGTGATCGTGTCGCAGCTGCACCGCTCGCCTGGCGTGTTCTTCGAGCATGACAAGGGCAAGACGCACAGCTCTGGCAAGCTGTTGTTCTCGGCGCGCATCATCCCCTACCGTGGCTCCTGGCTCGACTTCGAATTCGACCCCAAGGACATTCTGTATTTCCGCGTGGACCGCCGTCGCAAGATGCCGGTCTCCATCCTGCTCAAGGCCATCGGCCTGAACCCCGAGTCCATCCTGGCGAACTTCTTCGTCAATGACAACTTCCGCCTGATGGACAGCGGCGCCCTGTTGGAATTCGTGCCCGAGCGCTTGCGTGGCGAGGTGGCCCGTTTCGACATCACCGACAAGTCGGGCAAGGTGGTGGTGGCCAAGGACAAGCGCATCACCGCGCGCCATACCCGCGAGCTGGAACAATCCGGCACCACGCACATCAGCGTCCCTGAAGACTTCCTGATTGGCCGCGTGGTGGCGCGCAACATCGTTGACGGCGACACCGGCGAAATCCTCGCCAAGGCCAACGAAGAACTGACCGAGGCACTGCTGAAGAAGCTGCGTTCGGCGTCGGTGCAAGAGCTGCAGTGCATCTACACCAACGAACTGGATCAGGGTCCCTACATTTCCCAGACCCTGCGCATCGACGAAACCACGGACGAATTCGCCGCGCGTGTTGCCATCTATCGCATGATGCGCCCTGGCGAACCTCCCACCGAGGACGCCGTGCAGGCGCTGTTCCAGCGTCTCTTCTACAGCGCAGACACCTACGACCTGTCGCGCGTCGGGCGCATGAAGTTCAACGCCCGCGTGGGCCGCGATAGCGCCGATGGCCCCATGGTGCTGACCAACGAGGACATCCTCTCTGTGGTCAAGATCCTGGTCGATCTGCGCAATGGCCGCGGCGAAGTCGATGACATCGACCACCTGGGCAATCGCCGCGTGCGCTGCGTGGGTGAACTGGCGGAAAACCAGTACCGTACGGGTCTGGCGCGTATCGAAAAGGCTGTGAAGGAGCGTCTGGGCCAGGCCGAGCAAGAGCCGCTGATGCCCCACGACCTCATCAACTCCAAGCCGATTTCCGCGGCGCTCAAGGAGTTCTTTGGTGCCTCGCAGCTGTCGCAGTTCATGGATCAGACCAACCCGCTGGCCGAGATCACGCACAAGCGCCGCGTCTCGGCCCTGGGCCCGGGCGGTCTGACCCGCGAGCGCGCTGGCTTCGAGGTGCGCGACGTGCACGTCACGCACTACGGCCGCGTCTGCCCTATCGAAACGCCGGAAGGCCCGAACATCGGCCTGATCAACTCGCTGGCGCTGTACGCACGCCTGAACGAGTACGGCTTCATCGAAACGCCCTACCGCCGAGTGGCGGATGGCAAGGTGACCAACGAGATTGATTACCTCTCGGCCATTGAAGAAGGCAAGTACGTCATTGCCCAGGCCAACGCCGGTCTCGACGCTGAAGGGCGTCTCGTAGACGAACTGGTGTCTGCGCGCGAAAAGGGCGAATCGGTGCTGGTCAGCGCCGACCAGATCCAGTACATGGACGTGTCGCCTGCGCAGATCGTGTCGGTGGCTGCTTCGCTGGTGCCCTTCCTGGAGCACGACGACGCCAACCGCGCACTGATGGGCGCCAACATGTCGCGCCAGGCCGTGCCTGTGCTGCGCCCGGAAAAACCGATGGTGGGCACGGGCATCGAGCGCGTTGCCGCCGTCGACTCCGGCACCGTGGTCACGGCCACGCGCGGCGGCGTGGTGGACTACGTCGATGCCACCCGTATCGTGATCCGGGTGAACGACGACGAAGCCGTGGCC
>JAJTBK010000313.1 GCA_021286965.1 Comamonadaceae bacterium
AGCATGTGATCCAGGAACGCCCGCGCCCGCTCGTGCCCTGGGTCGGCAAAGAACTCGGCAGCCGGCCGCGCGGCAATCAGTTCGCCCTGGTCCATGAAGGCCACGGTGTGGGCCACCTCGCGCGCAAAGCCCATCTCGTGCGTGACCACGACCATGGTCATGTGCTCCTGCGCCAGCGCCTGCATGGTGCGCAGCACCTCGCCGGTCAGCTCCGGGTCGAGCGCGCTGGTGGGCTCGTCGAACAGCATGATGTCGGGCTGCATACACAGCGCACGCGCGATCGCCACGCGCTGCTTTTGCCCGCCCGACAGGCGTGCGGGGTAGTTGTCGCGCTTTTGCGACAGCCCGACCTTGGCCAGCAGCGCCTCGGCACGGGCCACGGCCTCGGCGCGGGGCGTGCCCTGCACCACCAGGGGCGCCTCGATCAGGTTCTCCAGCACCGTCAGGTGCGGAAAGAGGTTGAAATGCTGGAACACCATGCCGGTCTTGGCGCAGATGCGGCGCAGCTCGGCATCGGGCGCGTAGCGGCAATGGCCGGCGGCATCGGTGTGCACCAGGGTTTCGCCCTCGATGGCGATCTGGCCGGCGTCGATGGTTTCCAGGTGATTGAGGCAGCGCAGCAGCGTGCTCTTGCCCGAGCCCGAGGGCCCGATCACCGCCACCACCTCGCCGCGCGCAACTTGCAGCGAGACGCCGCGCAGCACCTCGTTGGCGCCAAAGCGCTTTTTCACGCCCTGGGCGTCGATCATGGGGGCGGCGGCGTTATTGGTCGAAGCGGGCATAGCGTTGCTCCAGGCGCTGGAAGCCCCAGGTCAGCACCAGGGTCATGACGAGGTAGAAGGCGGCGGCGACGATGAAGGGCGTGGTCGTGAAGTCGCGTTGCACGATGCCGCGCGCGGCGCGCAGCAGGTCGTTGAGCGCCAGCACGTAGATGAGGGAGGTGTCCTTGACCAGCGTAATCGTCTCGTTGCTCATGGGCGGCAGGATGCTGCGCACCATCTGCGGCAGCACGATGCGGCGCATGGTCTGGCCGTAGTTCATGCCCAGCACCTTGGCGGCCTCGTACTGGCCGCGATCGACCGACTGGATGCCGGCGCGGAAAATCTCGGCGAAGTAGGCCGCGTAGTTGAGCGCAAAGGCGGCGACGGCGGCAGGAAAGTCCGGCAGGCGCACGCCGATCACCGGCACGAAGGGCAGCTCAAAGTAGATGAACTGCATCTGCAGCATGAGCGGCGTGCCGCGCATGAGCCAGATGTAGCCATTGACCGCGCCCGACAGGGCCTTGAGCGGCGACAGCCGCGCCAGCGCCAGCACCAGGCCCAGCGGCACGGCCAGCGCCAAGGTGATGACAAACAGCTTCAAGGTGACGACGGCGCCCTGCGCCAGCGGCCCCAGAAGAGAGAAAACGTAATCCATAAAGCCCGTGGCCTCAACGCAAAACACCGGCAGGCCCCAGACGGGCGCTGCCGGTGCGGTGTCACACCACGCCGTCCCCAGCGGGCCGGCGCGGGTGCGAAGCTTACTTGATGATGTTTTTACCGAACCATTGTTCGGAAATTTTTGCCGCTGCGCCGTCGGCCTTCATCTCGCCCAGGGCCTTGTCGAGCTTGCCCAGCAGCTCGGCGTCGTCCTTGCGCACGCCGACGCCGTATTCCTCGGTGCCGAAGTTGTCGGCCAGCACGGCATACGCCTCGGGCTTCTTGGCAACGTAGTAGCGGCCCACGACCTCATCGACGACCACGGCCTCCAGGCGGCCGGTGGAAAGGTCCATGAGGGCGGTGACGTTGTCGCCAAAGGTCTTGAAGTCCTTGAACGACTTGAAGACGGCGTCTTCCTTCTTGATGGCGTCCACGGCGCTCGAACCTTCTTGCGCACCCACGATCTTGCCGGCCAAATCGGCCTTGGCCTTGATGGCCGAGCCGGCGGGCACGACGATGATCTGGTGGTTTTCCATGTAGGGCGCGGTGAAGGCGATGTTCTGCTTGCGCTCTTCGGTGATGGTCAGGCCGTTCCACAGCGCATCGACGCGCTTGCCCGAGAGCTCAGCCTCTTTCGCGCTCCAGTCGATGGGCTTGAACTCCACCTGCAGGCCCAGGCGCTTGGCGGCCTCCTTGGCCATGTCGATGTCGAAGCCGACGAGCTCGTTCTTCTCGTCACGAAAGCCCATCGGCGGGAAGTTGTCGTCCAGGCCGACGACGATCTTGGTCAGCACCGCAGCGGGCGCCGGCGCCGGCGCGGCGGCAGGGGCGGCGGGCTCTTGCTTGGTGCAACCCGCAAACACGGCGCCCAGGGCGACGAGAGCAACAGCGGCAAACTTCTTCATGGCGTAGCGATCCTTGGCAAAAAAGGAACAAACAAAGGAGGGGGGGAAGAACGAAAACCCGCCATTGTCCCATCCTTGGCGGGTCGTCCTGCAATTGGAATCAAATCAGCTGCCAGCGCTTATGCAGCAAGCGCCAGCAGCTATCAAAACCATAGTTCAACGCGGCAGATCGCTGGCCCCCATCAGGAACTCATCGACCGCGCGCGCCGCCTGGCGCCCCTCGCGGATGGCCCAGACCACCAGGCTCTGGCCCCGGCGCATGTCGCCGGCGGCAAACACCTTAGCCACGTTCGTGGCGTAGCCGCCCGTAAAGTCGGTGCTGGCGCGGGCGTTGCCGCGCGCGTCCTTGTCCACGCCAAAGGCGTCGAGCACGGCAGCCACCGGACTGACGAAACCCATGGCCAGCAGCACCAGGTCGGCCTGGTATTCCTTCTCGGTGCCGGGCACCTCGGTGAACTTGCCGTCCTTGAACTCGACCTGCACGGTTTTCAGGCCCGTGAGCTTGCCACCCTTGCCGATGAATTCCTTGGTGGCGATGGCGAACTCGCGCTGGCAGCCCTCGTCGTGGCTGGAGCTGGTGCGCAGCTTGATCGGCCAGTAGGGCCAGACCAGGGGCTTGTCCTCGGCCAGCGGCGGCATGGGCATGAGCTCGAACTGCGTCACGCTGACGGCGCCGTGGCGATTGCTGGTGCCCACGCAGTCGCTGCCGGTGTCGCCGCCGCCGATGACGATGACGTGCTTGCCGTCGGCCCGCAGCTGGCCCTTGAGCTTGTCGCCGGCATTCACTTTGTTTTGCTGCGGCAAGAACTCCATGGCGAAATGCACGCCCGCCAGCTCGCGCCCGGGCACAGGCAGGTCGCGGCTCTGTTCGGCGCCGCCGGTCAGCACCACGGCGTCAAAGTCTTTTTGCAGCTGCGCGGGGCTGATGGTTTCCTTGGCCCAGTTGGTGACCTTGCTGCCCTGGCCCAGGCCGTCCTGCGCGCTGCCGACGAAGACGCCGGTGCGAAACACCACGCCCTCGGCTTCGAGCTGGCGCGCACGCTGGTCGATATGGCCCTTGTCGAGCTTGAAGTCGGGGATGCCGTAGCGCAGCAGGCCGCCGATGCGGTCGTTCTTCTCGAACACCGTCACGCTGTGGCCGACACGCGCGAGCTGCTGCGCCGCCGCCAGGCCGGCCGGGCCGCTGCCGACGATGGCCACCTTCTTGCCCGTTGGGTGCGCCGCCACCTGCGGCTGCACCCAGCCCTCGGCCCAGGCGCGGTCGATGATGGCGTGCTCGATGCTCTTGATGCCGACGGCGTCGCTGTTGAAGTTGAGCGTGCAGGCGGCCTCGCAGGGCGCGGGGCAGATGCGGCCGGTGAACTCGGGGAAGTTGTTGGTGCTGTGCAGCACGCCGCTGGCGCTCTTCCAGTCGCCGTGGTACACGAGGTCGTTGAAGTCCGGGATGATGTTGTTCACCGGGCAGCCGTGGTTGCAAAACGGCGTGCCGCAGTCCATGCAGCGCGCAGCCTGGGTCTGCGACTGCGCGGGCGTGAGCCCAATGACGAACTCCTTGTAGTTTTTCAGGCGCGCGGCCGGGGCCGGGTAGCCCTCCTCGATGCGCTCATATTCCATGAAACCGGTGGTCTTGCCCATGATCGTGGTGTCCTTTGCTGTCTTCAAGGCCGCGCTTTACTTGGCTGCCACTGCTTCTGTTTTAGGAGCTGCTTGCGCAGGCGTGGCTTGCTCTTGCAGCACTTTTCGCTCATAAATCTCGGCCAGGGCGCGCTTGTACTCGGTGGGGAAGACCTTGACGAAGCGGCTGCGCGCGGCGGCCCAGTTATCGAGCAGCTCGCGCGCGCGGCGGCTGCCGGTGTAGCGGCTGTGCTCTTCGAGCAGTTTTTTCAGCTGCTCCTCGTCCGTCTGCCCACGGTGCCAGTGGCCCCGGCCGACGCTGGCGATCTGCTCATCCGCCGGCAGGATGCGTTCGAGCGTGACCATGGCCAGGTTGCAGCGGCTGTCGAACTTGCCATCCTCGTCATAGACGTAGGCCACGCCGCCGCTCATGCCGGCGGCAAAGTTGCGCCCGGTCTTGCCCAGCACCACCACGGTGCCGCCGGTCATGTACTCGCAGCCGTGGTCGCCCACGCCCTCGACCACGGCCGTGGCGCCCGACAGGCGCACGGCAAAGCGCTCGCCGGCCACGCCGGCAAAGAACGCCTGGCCGCTGGTGGCGCCGAACATCACGGTGTTGCCGACGATGGTGTTGGCCGTCGATTCACCCCGGAACTCGTGGCTCGGGCGCACGATGACACGCCCACCCGACAGGCCCTTGCCGGTGTAGTCGTTGGCCTCGCCCGTCAGGTTGAGCGTGAGCCCCGAGCACAGGAAGGCGCCAAAGCTCTGCCCGCCCGTGCCCTCGAAGTGGATGCGGATGGTGTCCTCAGGCAACCCCTCGGGGTGCGCCTTGGTGACCGCGCCCGAGAGCATGGCACCAACGGAGCGGTTGACGTTCTTGGCGACTTCCATCAGACGCACGCTCTCGCCGCGCTCGATGGCGGGCTGGCAGCGCTCGATGAGCTTGACGTCCAGCGCTTTTTCCAGGCAGTGGTCTTGATTCTCCACGTGGTAGCGCGGCACGTCGGCCGGCACCTGCGGCTGGGCAAAGAGGCGCGAGAAATCGAGGCCCTGCGCCTTCCAGTGCGAAAGGCCCTTGCGCATGTCGAGCAGCTCGGTGCGGCCGATGAGCTCGTCGAACGTGCGCACGCCCAGTTGGGCCATGATCTGGCGCACTTCCTCGGCAACGAAGAAGAAGTAGTTCACCACATGCTCGGGCTTGCCCGAGAACTTGGCGCGCAGCTGCGGGTCTTGCGTCGCCACGCCCACCGGGCAGGTGTTGAGGTGGCACTTGCGCATCATGACGCAGCCCTCGACGACCAGCGGCGCGGTGGCAAAGCCGAACTCGTCCGCGCCCAGCAGCGCGCCAATCACCACGTCGCGCCCGGTCTTCATCTGGCCGTCGGCCTGCACGCGGATGCGGCCACGCAGGCGGTTGAGCACCAGGGTCTGCTGGGTTTCGGCCAAGCCGATTTCCCACGGGCTGCCGGCGTGCTTGATGGACGACCAGGGCGAGGCGCCCGTGCCGCCGTCGTGCCCGGCAATCACCACGTGGTCGCTCTTGCACTTGGCGACACCTGCGGCGATCGTGCCCACGCCCACTTCGGACACCAGCTTGACGGAAATATCCGCGTGCGGCGCCACGTTCTTGAGGTCGTGGATGAGCTGCGCCAAATCCTCGATGGAGTAGATGTCGTGGTGCGGCGGCGGGCTGATGAGGCCCACGCCCGGCACGCTGTGGCGCAGCGCGCCGATGTAGTCCGACACCTTGCCGCCGGGCAGCTGGCCGCCCTCGCCAGGCTTGGCGCCCTGCGCCATCTTGATCTGGATCTGGTCGGCGCTGGC
>JAJTBK010000316.1 GCA_021286965.1 Comamonadaceae bacterium
CCCCGCAGTGCCAGAGGGCGTCACACAATGGATCGACCGGGCAAAATCCATGGGATGCGTCGTCGCCCCAGAACGGCGTGCAAAGCCAAACTCGTACTCAACGTCAATGGTGATGTAGCAAGTCGTCATTTTTGACTACCGTCCTAAATCAAAGAGGGGGCCACCCGCCTGGCGCAGTTTAGGGCGTGTCAGCGTTCATTGCTCCCCCGCCCCAGCCACAACACCGCCGCCCAGCTTCCCAGCGCCAGCACCCCCAGCCAGGCCAGCAGCGGCGCCACCTGGGCCACCGAAGCGCCCATCTGGTTCAGGCGCAGGCTGGCCTGGATGCCAGCCGTGCTCGGCGCCAGCCAGCGCAGCCATTGCAACGCTGGCGGCAAGCCCTCTGCCGGCCAGGTAAAGCCCGCGACGAACACCAGCGGCAGCGAGGTGAACAGCAGCACCTGCAGCGCCCGTTCACGGTCGGCCAGGGCCCAGCCGATCAGGGCCGCGCAGCCTGCCACGGCGGGCACAAACACCGCCAGCATCGCCAGCGCCCCCAGCGGGTTGGCGCCGTGCGGGTAGCCCTGCCAGATAAACACCCAACCCATGTAGAACAGCCCCGCCAGCCAGCCCGGCAGGCACAGCGCCAGCAGCCGCGCCAGCCACAGCCGCACGCCGCCACCGGCGTGCCCCTGCTCGCGCAGCGTGCCGACGAACAGGGCGCCGCCCATGAGCAGGGTTTGCTGCAGGATGAGGATGGCCACGGCCGAGACGACGAAGCTGCCATAACCCTCGGTCGGATTGAACAGCGCCAGCGGCTGCAGCTGCAGCGGCGCCCGGCTGGCGCTGGCCTGCAGCGCGCTTTGCCCACCGGCCTGCAGGCGGCGCAGTTCGACGCCGGCGGAGACGGTGCCAAAGGCTTCGGCAAAGCCGTACTGCACCTGTTTGCTGGCGAGGGGGTAGGCGCCGTTGGCGTACACCGGCACGGTGAGGTTGCGCGCGCGCAGCAGGTCACGCTTGAAATCACTCGGGATCAGCGCGTAGCCCATGACCTCGCCGCGCAGCAGTGCCTGGCGCGCCTGGCCCTCGTCGGCAGTCACCAGCTGGGGATCGATGCGCGGGCTGGCCTGGGCAAAGCGCAGCAACTGACGCGACAAGGCCGAGCTGTCTTGCACCACCAGCGCCACGGGCACGCGCTGCACCACCTCGGTGGCGTAGAACCAGGGGTAGAAAAAACCGTAGAGCAGCGGCGCGCCCAGCAGCAGCAGGACGGCGCCCTTGTCGCGGAGCAGGCAGCGCAGTTGCGCAAGCAGCAGGCGCAAAAAGGCCATGTCAGGAGCCCTCCGGGGCCAATTTCAAGAATGAAATTGGGTTGTAGCGCTTGCCAGGAAAGCGCAAACAGCTATCAAAAACAGAGCAAAACCACACAACTAACGCCCTCCCCAGCGCTGCGGCTGGCGCAGCCCGCGTGCCAGGCCGGCGCTGGCGGCGGCCAGCAGCACCAGCGTCGCCAGGCCCAGGGCAGCGATGGTGGGCAGGCTTTGCGTC
>JAJTBK010000359.1 GCA_021286965.1 Comamonadaceae bacterium
ACGATGCGCCCCATCACACGGGCCTGCACGGCCAGATCGAAGGGCAGTTCGGTGTCGGTCTTGAACTGCAGTACGCTGCCCGAGGCGGCCTTGAGCAGCGTACTGGTGCGCTCCAGCGCCACGATGCGACCGCTCTTGAGCATGGCGATGCGCCCGCACAGGGCTTCGGCCTCTTCCAGGTAATGGGTGGTGAGCAGCACCGTGTGGCCCTGCTTGTTCAGCCGGGCGACGAACTGCCACAGCGTCTGGCGCAGCTCCACGTCCACGCCGGCGGTGGGCTCGTCGAGCACGATGATGGGCGGCTTGTGCACCAGCGCCTGCGCCACGAGTACGCGCCGCTTCATGCCGCCCGAGAGCTGGCGCATATTGGCGTCCGCCTTGTCGGCCAGGCCCAGGCTGCCCAGCAACTCGTCGATCCAGGCGTCGTTGTTTTTGACGCCGAAGTAGCCCGACTGCAGGCGCAGCGTCTCGCGCACGTTGAAGAAGGGGTCGAACACCAGCTCCTGCGGCACCACGCCCAGGCGCTGGCGCGCGGCGGCAAAGTCGGCCTGCACGTCGTGCCCGAGCACCGCCACGCGCCCGCTGCTGGCGCGCGCCAGGCCGGCGAGGATGCTGATCAAGGTGGTTTTGCCGGCGCCGTTGGGCCCCAGCAGGCCGAAAAATTCGCCCTCCTGGATGTCCAGGCTCACCGCCTGCAGCGCCTGAAAGGCGCCCCGGGGCGTGGCATAGGTTTTGGAGACGGTTTGAAAGGAGATCGCAGGCATAGGGAACCGGGGATTTTACGGGCTGGCCCCTATCCCTGCGGGGCCAGGGTCAGTCGGCATCGGTGGGCGACAGCACGACGCAGTCGCGCCCGCTGCGCTTGGCGGTGTACAGGGCGCGGTCGGCACGCAAAAACATACCGTCGAAACCGCCATCGCCGGCCGCCAGCAAGGTCACGCCAAAACTGGCGCTGATGCGCAGGCCCGGCACCAGCGCATCGAGCGCCAGGGCGGCCACCAGCGCCCGCAGGCGCTCGGCAATCGCGCCAGCGCCGGCCAGGTCGGTCTCGGGCAGCAAGATGCAAAACTCCTCACCCCCCGTGCGCGCACACAGGTCTGTGCTGCGCAGCACGCTCTGGCAGCAGGCGGCAAAGGCGCGCAGCACGTGGTCGCCCATGGGGTGGCCGTGGGCGTCGTTGACGGCCTTGAAGTGGTCGATGTCCATGGTCATGAGCGCCAGCGGCTGGCCATGGCGACGGCTGCGTTCGAGCTCGCGCTCGGCCTGCTCCCAGAAGCTGCGCCGGTTCGCCAGGCCCGTGAGGCTGTCGCTGCTCGCTTGCTGCTGCAGCTGCTCCTTGAGTTCGTGCAGCTCGGTGATGTCGGTGCTCAGGCCGATCACCGCCGCCAGGCCGTCGGGCATCTGCCAGGGCACGATCACGCTCCAGTAGTGGCGCAGCCGCCCCTGCGCATCGCACAGCGATTCTTCGCTCGTCTGGCGCTGCCCGCTGGCGATGATGGCCTGGTCCTGGGCCCAGAATTTGTCGGCCAGCGCCTGCGGCAGCAGCTCGGTGTCGCGGCGCCCGACGATGCGCTCGACGGGCAGATTGAGCATCTGCGACAGCGGCTGGTTGGCGTAGCGAAAGCGCCGGTTCACGTCCTTGACGTACACCAGCGCATCGGTGTTGTCGAGGATGGTGTCGAGCAGCTCCTTTTGCTGGCGCAGCTGATCCTCCAGGCGTTTTTTCTCGGTGATGTCGTGCGAGATGCCAAGCATTCCGGTAATGCGCCCGGCGGCGTCGCGCAGCGGCTTCTTGATCGACCAGTAGGTGCGCAGCTCGCCGGTGGCGCGGATGAGGTTGCTTTCCTCACGCGCCAGGGTCTCGCCATCGTGCAGCACGCGCAGGTCGGTCTCGCGCAGGGCCGCGCCGACGGCGTCGGGCAGCTGGACGAAGTCGCCAAACGCGCGCCCGAGCACGTCTTCAAGGCGGTAGCCGCCCAGCAGGTCGAGCACCAGCTGGTTGGCATAGGTGTAGTGCCCCTGCAGATCGGTGGTGTAGACGAAGGCGCCGACCTCGTCGAGCAGCAGGCGGTAGGGATCGGGGTGGGCAGGCAGGGACATGGGCGGGCACCTCGCAGCGGCGGCAAGCGCACCAGTATGCCGATTTTCTCGGAGCGTGTTGCCGCGCTCAGGCGCTGGCCGGCAGCAAGGCGTCGATGCCGTAGAGCTGCGCCATGCTCGCCAGCCCCGCCGGCAGGCCCTTGACGGCAAAAGCCTGGCCCCGCGCCAGGGCGCGGCGGCGGCAGGCCAGCAGCACGGCCAGGGCGGCCGAATCGAAGCGCTGCAGGGCGCTGGCGTCCACCACCACCTGCGCTCCAGCGAGCGCCTGCAGGCCCTGCAGCAGCAGGCGCAGGCAGGCGCTGGCCTGGCGATGCGTGAGTTCGGGCGGCAGCACCAGCATGGGGTTCAAGGCTTGGCGCCTTCGGTGTTGCGCGCGACCAGGGTGGTGATCAGGCCATCGACGCCCTTGGCGTTGATCTCCTGCGCGAACTGGTTGCGGTAGGTCTCGACCAGCCACACGCCCATGACGTTGAGGTTGTAGATTTTCCAGCCCGTGCCCTCGCCCGGGGTTTGTTCCAGGCGGTAGTCGAGCTGGATCGGCTCGCCCCGGCCGCTGACCTCGGTGCGCACCAGCACGTCGGTATCGCCGGCCTTGGCGCGCAGCGGCTTGACGCTGATGCTTTCGTTCTTCACCTGCGCCAGCGCGCCAGCGTAGGTGCGCACCAGCAGGGTCTTGAATTCCTGCTGCAGGCGCTCTTGCTGCGCCGGCGTGGCCTTGCGCCAGCCGGGGCCGACAGCGGCTGCCGTCATGCGCCGGAAATTGACGTGCGGCATGACGATGCGATCCACCAGGGCGACGATCTTGCCGATGTCACCGTCCTTGAACGCCTTGTCGGTGCGCAGGGCCTGCAGGGCCTCGTCGGACAGGCGCGCAATCATGGCGTCGGGGGCCTCGTCGGCGGCGTGGGCCGGCCAGGCGGCCAGGGCCGGTGCAGCAGCCAGGGCCAGGGCCAGGGCCAGGCGGTGCAGATGGCGGCGGTTGAGCATGGGTTCAGTCCTCCTCGGGGGGCAGGCGGCCGGCGTCGGTGTCGTCGTCGGCCTGTTTTTTACGGGGACGCACCTGGCCGGCCTGCTGGGCACGCATCTGCAGGTAGGCGTCGCGGGTGAAGGTGTATTTGTCGAGGGCGGCGAATTCGAGCACCGAGCTCACGCCCAGCAGGTTGGCGCGCTTATCGACGGCGCGCAGCACGTAGAGCGAGTTGCGCACGGCAACGTCGTCCACCTTGCGCGTCACGCGGTCGCCCTGCCAATCGACGATGAAGCCGGCGCCATCGCGCACGGTGTAGGGGCCGAGCACCGGCACCATCAGATAGGGGCCGGCGGGCATTCCCCAGCGCGCCATGGTCAGGCCGAAATCCTGCTTGTGCCGCTGCACCCCGGCCTCGGTGGCAATGTCGAGCAGGCCGCCGAAGCCGAGCACGGTGTTGACGCTAAAGCGCACGGCGCTGTTGAAGGCGCCTTCCACGTTGAGCTGCAGCAGGTTGTTGACGAAGGACCAGGCATCGCCGATGTTGGCGAACGCATTCGTCACGCCCAGGCGCGCCGGGCGCGGCACCACGTCCTTGTAGGCAGTGGCAACGGGTTTGAAGACGGCGTCGTCCAGGTCTTCGTTCAAGCGGAACATGGCGCGGTTGAAGCCTTCGAACGGGTCGTTGGCGACGAACACGGCCAGGTCGCCGGACGCCGCTGGCGCACCGTCCTGGGCCAGGGCCGGGCCGGCGAGCAGGGCCGCGCCCAGCAGGCTGGCACCGAGCCGGCGTAGAGAATGGTCAGTGGGGGTCATTTTTTACTCGCACCCTCCTCGGCCTTGCCGTAGAGGAACTGGCCGATCAGGTTCTCCAGCACCACGGCCGATTGGGTGGCGGTGATCTTGTCGCCGTTGGCGAGGTTCTTCTCGTCCGCACCCGGGCTGATGCCGATGTATTGGTCACCGAGCAGGCCGCTGGTGAGGATTTTCAGGGAGCTGTCCTTCGGGAACTGGTAGCGCTCCTGCAGCGACAGCGTGACCTGCGCCTGGAACGTGCTGTCGTCAAAGGCAATGCTCTCGACACGGCCGACGACCACGCCGGCGCTGCGCACCGCCGCCTTGGGCTTGAGGCCACCGATGTTGTCAAACAGCGCCGTGACGCGGTAGCCCGGCTGGAA
>JAJTBK010000368.1 GCA_021286965.1 Comamonadaceae bacterium
AGTGCCGTGCCGCACCGCGAGAGCGACGGCGCCGTCGTCTCGCACGGCTTCACCATGGACATCACCGAGCGCAAGCAGGCCGAGCAGCAGATCGAGCGCCTGGCCTTCTACGACGTGCTCACCGGCCTGCCCAACCGGCGCCTGCTGCTCGATCGCCTGCAGCGCGCCACCATGCTCAGCCAGCGCACGCAGCAGCAGGGGGCGCTGTTGTTCATCGACCTGGACAACTTCAAGGTGCTCAATGACACCCTCGGGCACGACATGGGCGACCAGCTCCTGATCGAAGTCGCCAACCGCCTGAGCGAGACCGTGCGCGAGAGCGACACCGTGGCGCGCCTGGGCGGCGATGAGTTCGTCGTCATGCTCGACAACCTCGCCACAGATGCCGGCGACGCCGCCCTGCAGGCCGAGGCTGTGGCCGAGAAGCTGCTGCTGCACGTGAACGAGCCCATCGTCCTCGCCGGGCGCCAGCACTACAGCTCGCCGAGCATCGGCATCGCCCTGTTCGGCCCCGAGCGGGTGCCGGTGCACGAGTTGCTCAAGCGTGCCGACCTGGCGATGTACGAGGCCAAGGGCGCGGGGCGCAATACGCTGCGGTTTTTCGACCCCGAGATGCAGGCCAGCGTCAACGCCCGCCTGCACCTGGAGGCCGACATGCGCCAGGGCCTGGAGCGCGGCGAATTCAGCGTGCACTACCAGCCCGTGGTCGATGAGCGTGCGCGCCTGGTGGGCGCCGAGGTGCTGCTGCGCTGGCAGCACCCCACGCGTGGCATGGTCAGCCCGGCGGAATTCATCCCGCTGGCCGAGCAAACCGGGCTCATCCTGCCGCTGGGGCGCTTTGTGCTGCAGCAGGCGTGTGCGCAGCTGGTGCGCTGGGCGCAGGATGAGCGCACGGCGCGGCTGGGGCTGTCGGTGAACGTGAGTGCGCGCCAGTTCCGCCATGCTGATTTTGTCGATGAGGTGCTGGCCGTGCTGCAAGCGAGCGGCGCCAATCCCCAGCGCCTGACGCTGGAGCTGACCGAGAGCATGTTGCTCGGCAAGGTGGAGGAGGCGATCGCGCGGATGCAGCAGCTGCAGCAGCAGGGCATTGGCTTTGCGCTCGATGACTTTGGCACCGGCTACTCCAGCCTGAGCTTCTTGAAGCGCCTGCCGCTGCAGCAGATCAAGATCGATCAGGGCTTTGTGCGCGACCTGCTCGAAGACCCGAACGACGCCGCCATCGTGCGCACCATCCTGGCGCTGGCGCAGAGCCTGGATCTGCACGTCGTGGCCGAGGGCGTGGAAACCGCCGGCCAGCTGGGCTTTTTGCGCCTGCACGGCTGCACCGGCTTTCAGGGCTACCTGTTTGGCCGGCCCGCGCCGCTGGCGGCCTGGGATGAATTGCTGTTCAAGGCATGAACCAGCTGCTCGACAAACTCTTTGCCCGCCGCCAGCGCTGGCTGCCCGGCATGGCGCTGGTGTCGCTGCTGTCGCTGCTGGGCGCAGTGCTGGCGGTGCAGACCATGGAGGCGCTGCTGCAGGCGCAGCGCGGGCAGGAGCGCACCCGGCTCGTCAACCAGACGGCCCAGGAACTGCTGGGCAAAACCAGTGCCGGGCCGCTGCTGGCGGCAGCGCAACAGCTGGGCCTCGATGAGCCCCTGCTCAAGGGCCTGGCGCTGGGCCATTTGCCGCCGGATGCGCCCGATGCGCTCTCGCGCCTGGCCCTGGCACGCACGCGCTGGGGCGTGGGCGACGTGTACGTGCTCGACCAGGCCGGCACGGTGGTGGCGCACGACACCGGGGGCGAGCACGCCACGGGCTTCAACCTGTTCTCGCGCCCGTACCTGCAGCAGGCGCTGCACGGGCGCGCCAACGTGTACGCCGCGCAAGGGCGGCGCACCCATGTGCGCGGGCTGTACTTCACGGCGCCCTTGCACGAGGGCGAGGATGCCAGCAGCGCCGTCATTGGCGCCGTGGTGCTCAAGAGCAGTTTCGTGCCCATCGATGCGCTCTTGCTGCGCAGCGGCATGACCATGCTGCTGCTCTCGCCCGAGGGCGTGGCCTTTGCCGCCACCCGGCCCGAGTGGCAGTACGCCATGCGTGCGCCGCTGTCGCAGGAGCGTATCGACGCTGTGCGCGCCCTGGGCCAGTTCGGCAGCCATTTCGACAACAACCAGGCCCAGGCCCTGCCGTTCCCCCAGGAGGCGCAGCAGGCGCAGATTGGCGGCAAGAGCTACGCCATTGCGCGCCAGGACATCGATTGGAACGATCCCGGCGGCCCCTGGCGCCTGGTGGCGCTCGACGACGTCAGTGCCCTGGTGCCGCCGGCGCTGCGCTGGCAGGTGGGGGCGGCGGCTTTTTTGCTGCTGTGCGTGCTTGGCAGCCTGGTGTTCGTCATGCTGCGCAGTCGTGCGCGCATGGCGGCGGTGCTCGAGCGCTTTCGTGTCATCGGTGCGGCACTCGAGAGCAGCCCGGTGGGCGTGGTCATCACCGACCCCCAGGGCCGCATCGAGTGGGTCAATCCGCACTACGAGCACAACACCGGCTACCGTCTGCGCGAGGTGCAGGGACAAAAGCCCAGCCTGGTGGCCAGCGGGCAGACGCCGGCGCACCATTACCGCGCCATGTGGAAGGCGTTGCTGGCAGGCGAGTCCTGGAGCGGGCGCTTCATCAACCGCCGCCGCGACGGCAGCCTGTACCACGACGAGGCCACGCTCTCGCCGGTGCTCGACCAGCGCGGGCAGTGCATTGCCATCGTCGGCCTGCACCAGGACGTGACGGCGCGCATCGCCGCGCAGCAGGCGCTGGAGCAGCAGCAGCAGGAGCTGAGCGAACTGCTCGACCAGCACACGGCTATTTTTGACAACGCCCCGCCCATTTTGCTGGTGTGCGATGGTGCCTACCGCCAGGTGAACCCGGCCTTCGCCGAGCTCATGGGCGGCCAGGCACAGGACATGGTGGGCACCCCCATTGCCCGGCTGTTTGGCAGCGAGGACAGCTACCAGGCTTTCAACA
>JAJTBK010000078.1 GCA_021286965.1 Comamonadaceae bacterium
CGGAAAAAATCACCTTTGCGGCGTCGCCGCCAGCGGCCAGCACGCGCGCGAGTTCGCCGCCGGAGACGATGTCAAAGCCGCAGCCGGCGCGCGCGAACAGCTGCAGCACGGCCAGCGACGAGTTGGCCTTCATGGCGTAGCAAATTTGCACCTGGCGCCCGGCAAAACCGCGCTGGTAGGCCGCCAGGGCCTGCAGCATGGCGGCCTTGGAATAGACGTACAGCGGCGTGCCGTATTCCTGGGCCAGCGCGGCCAGGGGCTGGCCTTCGAGGCAGAGTTCAGCGCCTTGGTAGGCAAGGTGGGGGTGGCCGGGCAGGGCAGTGGCGGTCATGGGGCGGTGCGGGGGGCAGTGGAGGAGGTGGGGGGGGAAGATGGCGCGTCGGCGTTGCGCGTGGGCAGCTGTGGCGTCAGCGTCTGGGGCAGGCTGGCGCGCTCACGGGCGGCAGGCTCTTGCGGCAGGTACAGGTCGCCGGTCTGGCCGCAGGCAGCCAAGGTGGCCGCAGCCGCTGCAAGGGCTAATACCCTGACTAGAATTTGGCTGGCTTTGAACATGCCCAAATTGTATGACCGACCTTGAATTCATGGACCGCGCCGAACGCCTGCTGCTCGCTGTGGAGCAGGCTTGCGACCGCATCAACGACACCACCGACGCCGACCTGGACGCGCAGCGCAACGGCGGTGTCGTCACCATCACCTTTGCCAACCGCAGCCAGATCGTCATCAACTGGCAAAAACCGCTGCACGAGGTCTGGATGGCCGCGCGCGCTGGCGGCTTTCACTACCGCTTCGACGGCGCCCAGTGGGGCGACACCAAGGGCGCGGGCGAATTTTTTGCCCACCTCGGCCGCTGCGCCAGCGAGCAGGCCGGGCAGGCGTTGCAGTTCAGCGCTTGATACTATCAATTTAATAGCTCCTAGCGCTTGAATGGTGCGCGCTAGCAGCTGTTTTGGCCTGCAATCCTCAATTACGGAATAGGTCGAGAATCTTGTTGCGCTCCTCGGGCGCCGGCGCTGCCGGGGGCTCGTGTGCGCCGCCGGTGCCGGCAGGTGCGTCGCCCAGGCCCAGGCTGGTGACGCCGGCATTGCGCGCAAACTCCTCGAACACCCAGTCGCCGCCGGCCTGCACCACGCCCGGGGGCACGGGCGGCTCGCTCACCGGCACGCCCTGCAGTGCCTTGGCCATGAAGCTGATCCACACCGGCAGGCTCAGGCCACCGCCGGTTTCGCGGCTGCCGAGGTTGCGCGGCTGGTCGTAGCCGATCCAGGTGATGGCGGTGATGGTCGGCTGAAAACCGGCGAACCAGGCATCCATCTGGTCATTGGTGGTGCCGGTCTTGCCGTACAGGTCGGGACGCTTGAGGGTGGCTTGGGCACGTGCGGCGGTGCCGGCGCGGGTCACCTCTTGCAACAGGCTGTCCATGACGAAGGCGTTGCGCGCGTCGATGGCGCGCGGCTGCTGCTCCAGGGGCGCCGGGGTGAACTCCGACAGCACCTGGCCCTTGGCATCCGTCACCTTGGCAATCAGCCAGGGGCTGACGCGGTAGCCGCCGTTGGCAAACACCGAGTAGGCCACCGCCATCTGCATCGGCGTGACCGAGCCCGCGCCCAGCGCCATGGTCAGGTAGGGTGGGTGCTTGTCGGCGTCAAAGCCAAAGCGCGCCACCCATTCCTGCGCCGTTTTCGGCCCCACGGCCTGCAGCAGGCGGATGGAGATCATGTTCTTGGACTTGGCCAGGCCGGTGCGCATGGACATCGGGCCGTCGTACTTGCCGTCGTAGTTCTTGGGCTCCCAGGCCTGGCCGCCGGTGGTACCGGCGTCGAAGAACAGCGGCGCGTCGTTGATCACGGTTGCCGGGGTGAAGCCTTTTTCCAGCGCTGCCGAGTAGATGAAGGGCTTGAAGCTCGAACCCGGCTGGCGCCAGGCCTGGGTCACGTGGTTGAACTTGCTCTTGTCGAAATCAAAGCCACCCACCAGCGAGCGCAGGGCGCCGTTGCGCGGGTCGATGGCGACCAGCGCGCCTTCGACCTGCGGCAGCTGCGTCAGCTCGAAGCCACCCTTGGCCAGCTTGGCGATGCGCACCACCGCCCCCGGGCGCAGGCGGATGTTGGGCGGTGCCTTGTCGCTCAGGCCGGACTGCACGGGCTTGAGGCCCTCGCCCGTGATCTCGATCGGCTCGCCGTCGGCGCGCGCAACCAGCACCTTACGCGCATTCGCCTCCAGCACCACGGCGGCCAGCAGGTCGCCGTTGTCCGGGTGCTGGGCCAGGGCCTCGTCGATGGCCTCGTCGCGGGCATCGGCCGCGCTGGGCAGGGTGATGAACTGCTCCGGCCCCCGGTAATGCTGGCGCCGCTCGTAGT
>JAJTBK010000380.1 GCA_021286965.1 Comamonadaceae bacterium
ACTGCAGCTTGCCCTGGCGGTGCAAAAAATCCGACAGGTAGGCCTGTTCGTTGCGGAAGTTGCGCCGAATCTCGTCGAAATGGCCGCGAAAGTACTCGAGCACGTCGGGGTGCGCGCCCAGCTCGAAGCGGTACACCGACGAGTTGCCGGTGATGCGCCAGGGCCGCTTGTAGTCGTGGATGATGAGGAATTCACCCGGTTGGGTGAAAAACTCATCCAGGCTGCCGGTGACGACCACGTCCACGTCCAGGAACAGCGCCGTGCCCTTGAGGCCGTGCAGGTCGGCGGCAAAGGTGGCGAGCTTGTTCCAGCCGCGCTCGGGAATGCCGGCGGGCAGGCTCAAAGGCGGGATCGGCAGGCACTGCACTTCGGGGCGGATGCCGGTGCCGTCGTCGGTCAGGCAGACGAAGGAAAAATCGCCGCGCAGGTGGCGGCGCACCATGGCGTACAGGCGGTTGACGTACTCGGGGCCGTATTTGGTGCCCCACTTCATGCAGATCACATGGCGCTGCGCGCCTGCAGGCAGGGCGGTGGCCATCAGTCGGCCTGACCCTTCTTGACCGATTTTTGCTTGGGCTTCTTGGCGCGCTTGATCTGGCCGCCGGCCGTCAGGCGCTGGTTGCCGAGTACGCGCAGCTGCTTGATTTCCGGGCGCTGGCCGGGGCGGCCGAATTTGAGCACCTTGACGTCACGCGGCCCGGGCTTGCGCTCATCGTCGGGCGCTTTTTCTTTGTCGGGCTGTGGGCGCCAGAACACCAGCAGTTTGCCGATGTGCTGGATGGGGGCGGCGTTCAGGTCGTCGGCCAGCTGTTGGTACAAGACTTCGCGCGCGGCGCGGTCGTCGCCGAAGACGCGCACCTTGATGAGGCCGTGGGCGTTGAGCGCGGCGTCGATTTCTTTTTGTACTGCTGGTGTCAGGCCGTCGGCGCCGATCATGACCACGGGGTCGAGGTGATGGGCTTCGGCGCGGTGTTCCCGGCGCTCGGCCGGGGTCAATTGGATTTGGGACATAGGGCGTATTATCCCGTGAGGAAGAAAGTGTGATGAAAGTAAAGACTAAGAGCAAAAAGGTCAACAAGGCCTGGCTGGATCAGCATGTCAACGATCCCTACGTGAAAGCGGCGCAAAAAGACGGCTACCGCGCGCGTGCGGCGTACAAGCTCAAGGAGATCGACGAGCAGCTGCAGCTCATCCGCCCCGGCGATACGGTGGTCGATCTGGGCTGTGCGCCCGGGGCCTGGAGCCAGTACCTGCGCCGGCGCCTGGCGCCCGCTGGCGCGGCCGTGGGGCAGCTCCATGGCACCATCATCGGCCTGGACATCCTGCCGATGGAGCCGATCGAGGGCGTGCGCTACATCCAGGGCGATTTCCGCGAGGAGGCGGTGCTGGCACAGCTGCAGGCGGCGCTCGCCGGGCGCCTGGCGGACGTGGTGGTGTCGGACATGGCGCCCAATCTCTCGGGCATTGCCGATACCGACGCCGCCCGCGTGGCGCACCTGATCGAGCTGGCGGTCGATTTCGTGCAGCACCACATGAAGCCCGAGGGCGCGCTGGTCGTGAAGCTCTTTCACGGCAGCGGCTACAACGAGCTGGTGCAACTGTTCAAGGCGCATTTCAAGGTCGTCAAACCGATCAAGCCCAAAGCCTCGCGTGACAAGTCATCGGAGACGTTTTTGGTTGGCATGGGCCTGAAATAAAACCCTGGTGACCGTGCCCCTTGCTGGGGTAAGGCC
Organism: Comamonadaceae bacterium; assembly: GCA_021286965.1. Taxonomy (GTDB): domain Bacteria; phylum Pseudomonadota; class Gammaproteobacteria; order Burkholderiales; family Burkholderiaceae_C; genus Paenacidovorax. The sequence goes on from JAJTBK010000380.1 coordinate 1,734, forward strand.
CCGGGTATTGGGCTTGAAACCCTAAAATACGGCCCCAACTGGGCTAGCGCCTGCCCTTTTTTTAATTCTGGAGCCCCGTTTGAACAATCAGTGGTTTTCAAAAGTTGCCGTGTGGCTGGTCATTGCCATGGTGCTGTTTACGGTGTTCAAACAGTTTGACACCCGTGTCGGCGCCAGCGCAGGCCACATGGCGTATTCCGAATTCCTCGATGAGGTGCGCGGTGGCCGCATCAAGAGCGCACTGATCCAGGAAGGGCCGGGCGGCGGCACCGAGATCGTGGCCACCACCAACGACGAACGCAAGGTGCGCACCACCGCCACCTACCTCGATCGCGGGCTGATTGGCGACCTCATCAACAACAACGTCAAGTTCGACGTCAAGCCGCGCGAAGAGGGCTCGCTGCTCATGACGCTGCTCGTCAGCTGGGGCCCAATGCTGCTCTTGATCGGCGTCTGGATCTATTTCATGCGCCAGATGCAAGGCGGCGGCAAGGGCGGTGCCTTCAGCTTTGGCAAGAGCAAGGCGCGGATGCTCGACGAGAACAACAACACCGTCACCTTCGCCGACGTCGCTGGCTGCGACGAGGCGAAGGAAGAAGTCAAGGAAGTGGTGGACTTCCTCAAAGACCCGAACAAGTTCCAGAAACTCGGCGGCCGCATCCCGCGCGGCCTGCTGCTGGTCGGCCCGCCGGGCACCGGCAAGACGCTGCTGGCCAAGTCCATCGCTGGCGAGGCCAAGGTGCCGTTCTTCAGCATCTCGGGTTCTGATTTTGTGGAAATGTTCGTCGGCGTGGGCGCGGCGCGCGTGCGCGACATGTTCGAGAACGCCAAGAAAAACGCCCCCTGCATCATCTTCATCGACGAAATCGATGCCGTCGGCCGCCAGCGTGGCGCGGGCCTGGGCGGTGGCAATGACGAGCGCGAGCAGACGCTCAACCAGATGCTCGTCGAGATGGACGGCTTTGAGACCAACCTGGGCGTGATCGTGGTCGCTGCCACCAACCGCCCCGACATCCTGGACGCTGCCCTGCTGCGCCCGGGCCGCTTTGACCGCCAGGTGTACGTGACGCTGCCCGACATCCGGGGCCGCGAGCAGATCCTGGGTGTGCACATGCGCAAGATCCCCGCCGGGCAGGATGTGAATCCGGCCATCATCGCGCGCGGCACGCCGGGCATGAGCGGCGCCGATCTGGCCAACCTGTGCAACGAAGCCGCCCTGATGGCCGCACGCCGCAACGCGCGCGTGGTCGAGATGCAGGACTTCGAGCGCGCCAAGGACAAGATCATCATGGGCCCGGAGCGCAAGAGCATGGTCATGCCCGAGGAGGAGCGCCGCAACACCGCCTACCACGAGGCGGGCCACGCACTCATCGGCAAGCTGCTGCCCAAGTGCGACCCGGTGCACAAGGTCACCATCATCCCGCGCGGCCGTGCCCTGGGCGTGACCATGAGCCTGCCCGAGAAGGATCGCTACTCCTACGACAAGGAGTACATGCTCAACCAGATCGCCATGCTGTTCGGTGGCCGCATCGCCGAAGAAGTGTTCATGCACCAGATGACCACGGGCGCCAGCAATGACTTCGAGCGCGCCACGCATATCGCGCGCGACATGGTCATGCGCTACGGCATGAGCGAGGCCCTGGGGCCCATGGTTTATGCCGAAAACGAAGGCGAGGTGTTCCTCGGCCGCTCGGTCACCAAGACCACCAACATTTCGGAAGAGACCATGCAGAAGGTCGATGCCGAAGTGCGCCGCATCATCGACGAGCAGTACGCCCTGGCGCGTCGCCTGATCGAGGAGCATTCCGACAAGATGCACGCCATGGCCAAGGCCATGCTCGACTGGGAAACCATCGATGCAGAGCAGTTGGACGACATCATGGCCG
>JAJTBK010000381.1 GCA_021286965.1 Comamonadaceae bacterium
GCGCAGGAAGAACAGCGCAAAGCCGAATGGCGGGTGCATGAACGAGGTCTGCATGTTCATCGCCAGCAGCACGCCGAACCAGATCAGGTCGATGCCCATCTTCTCCGCCACCGGCCCGAGCAGCGGCACGACAATGAAGGAGAGCTCGAAGTAGTCGAGGAAGAAGGCGAGGAAGAAGATCATCAGGTTGACGACGATCAGAAAGCCCACCTGGCCGCCCGGCAGGCTCGCCAGCAGGTGCTCGACCCACTTCGGGCCGTCGGCGGCCTGGAAGATCATGCTGAAGGTGGTGGCGCCGATCATGATGAACATGACGAAGCTCGCCAGCTTGGTGGTCGAGGCCAGCGCCTGCTGCAGCAGCTTCATGTTCAGGCGCCCGCGCGCAAAGCCGATGATGAGCGCCGCCATCGCGCCCATGGCGCCGCCCTCGGTGGGCGTGGCGATGCCCAGGAAGATGGTGCCCAGCACCAGGAAAATGAGCAGCAGCGGCGGGATGAGGACGAAGGTCACGCGCTCGGCCAGGCGCGAGAGCAGGCCGAGTTTGAACATGCGGTTGATGCTCGCCAAAATAAAGGCAATCGCCGTGCCGCCGCACATGGCGGTGACGACCTTCTCGTCGGTCGGCACCTCCAGCACCTCGCTGCCCTGCCACCAGGTGTGCACGTCGGCCATGTGTGCCGCCAGGAACAGCGCCACGGCAGTCGAAATACCCATGACCACCGTCAGCGACAGGTAGCCGCCGCTGCCGTCGGCCTCGCGGTAGATGCGCGCCTCGGGCGGCAGCGCGGGCACGGTGGCGGGCTTGAGGAAGGCCAGGATCACCACCCACACCACGTACAGCCCCATGAGCATGAAGCCGGGGATGAAGGCGCCCTTGTACATCTCGCCCACGCTGCGCCCGAGCTGGTCGGCCATGAGGATCAGCACCAGCGACGGCGGGATGATCTGCGCCAGCGTGCCCGAGGCCGCGATCACGCCGCTGGAGAGGCTGCGGTCATAGCCGTAGCGCAGCATGATGGGCAGCGAGATCAGGCCCATGGAGATGACCGAGGCCGCGACCACGCCGGTGGTGGCGGCGAGCAGGCCGCCGACGAAGATCACCGCCAGCGCCAGGCCGCCGCGCACCGGGCCAAAGACCTGGCCGACGGTGTCGAGCAGGTCCTCGGCCATGCCCGAGCGTTCGAGCACCAGGCCCATGAGGGTGAAGAAGGGCACGGCCAGCAGGGTGTCGTTGGCCATGATGCCGATCAGGCGCTGCGGCAGCCAGGCCATGACGGAGGCCGGGAAAATGCCCAGCTCGATGCCGGCAAAGCCAAACAGCAGGCCACAGGCGCCCAGGCTGAAGGCCACCGGGAAGCCCAGCAGCAAAAACACGATCAGGCCCGCGAACATGATCGGGGCGTAGTTGGCGGTGATGAATTCCATGGTGTGCGTTCCTGCGGCGCGGGGTCAGTGGGCGGCGGACTTTTTTTCTTCGGCGGCGCGCAGCGCTTCGAGCAGATCCTCCTCGGCGCTCTTGTCGCTGAACTTGCCCATGGGGTCGGGCCCCTGGCCGGTGAGGAAGGCAATGCGTTTGATGAGTTCAGACCAGCCTTGCAGCAGCAGCAGCGTGATGCCGACCGGAATGGCCACCCACACCGGCCAGCGGATCAGGCCACCGGGGTTGCCCGACATCTCGCCGGAGCTGATCTTGCCCAGCACCTCGGGCACGCTCAGCCACAAAATGGCGATGCACAGCGGCGTGAGGAAGAAGGCAAAGCCCAGGATGTCGATCCAGACCTGGGCTTTTTTCGACAGGCGGCTGTTGAGCACGTCGATGCGCACATGCTCGCGCTGCAAGAGCGTAAAGCCGGCGGCAATCAGGAACGACCAGGCGAATAAATACCACTGCACTTCCAGGAAGGCGTTGGAGCTGGTGTCGAACACCTTGCGCACGATGGCGTTGGCAGCGCTGACGAAGGTGGCGGCAAAAATCAGCCAGATGCAGTATTTGCCAACGAATGCGTTGAGCCTGTCGATGGCCCGGGACAGGGAAAGTAGCGCCTGCATGGTGTCTCCAGATAGAGCCCGAGCCGGACGCGCTGCGGGCTCGCAAGAGGTGCAGGGCGCAGCCAGCCGCCGGCGCGGGAAGCGGGCCATTGTACGCAGCAAAATAACGCCTTGCTGACGATCAAACTCGCGGTTTACCCTTGCCCATCAAGCGCCAGGTGCTTGCAAAAACGTAGCAGTATGGGCCGTGCGCAGGCCCGTGCTAATCGACCAGTGCCACCGCCTTGACCTGGGCGAACACCAGCTCGCCCACGGCCAGCTGCAGCACGCGGGCCGAGCGTTCGGTGATGCGCGCGAGCAGCGCCGTGCCGCTGGCGTCGAGCGCCACCAGCAGCTGGCCCGGGCTGTCGGGGGCCAGGGCGGTGATGCGTACCGGCAGCAGGTTGAGGATGGAGCTGTCCTGCGGGCGGCTGCGCGCCAGGCTGACGTCGCGCGCGAGCACGCGCAGGCGCACCTCGCTGCCCAGCGGCGGCGGCTGGGTGTGCACCAGGTGCAGCAGCCCGCCGGCAAAGGCGGCGCTCAGCAGCTGGTCGCGGCTGTCGTGTGCGCACACCCGCGCTTGCACCAGGGTGGCGGCGCC
>JAJTBK010000392.1 GCA_021286965.1 Comamonadaceae bacterium
GGGTGAACAGGCAAGGTGCTGCCAGCGCCCCCCTCTCCCCCGGCCCCTCCCCCGCGAGGGGGGAGGGGAGCGAAAACCGCCCTTTGACCAGGCTGATGGGAGCCGTCAAAAGATGTGTGCATACACAAGTCCCTCGCGGGAGAAGGGTTGGGGAAAGAGGTGGTCTCACGCCGCCTCCCGCTGCGCCAAAAAATCCTGCGCAAAGCGCTGCAGCACGCCACCCGCCTCGTACACGCTGACTTCTTCTGCCGTATCGAGGCGGCAGAGTACCGGCACGCGTTCCGTCTGGCCGCTCTTGCGGTGGATGAGCAGGCTCAGGCTGGCACGCGGCTGCAGTGCGCCTTCCACGTCATAGGTCTCGGTGCCGTCCAGCCCCAAGGTCAGGCGCGTCGTGCCCGGCAGGAACTCCAGCGGCAGCACGCCCATGCCGATCAGGTTGGTGCGGTGGATGCGCTCAAAGCCCTCGGCCAGCACCACCTCCACGCCCGCCAGGCGCACGCCCTTGGCGGCCCAGTCGCGGCTGGAACCCTGGCCGTAATCCGCCCCGGCGATGATGATCAGCGGCTGGCGGCGGTTCAGGTAGGTCTCTATTGCCTCCCACATCCGCACCACCTGGCCCTCGGGCTCGATGCGCGCCAGCGAGCCTTTGCGGCCCGCCATTTCGTTGACCAGCTGCGGGTTGGCAAAGGTGGCGCGCAGGGCGGTGAGGTGGTCGCCCCGGTGCGTGGCGTAGGAGTTGAAGTCCTCCTCGCTCAATCCCATCCTCACCAGGTATTCGCCTGCGGCGCTGTCGGGCAAGATGGCGTTGGAGGGCGAGATATGGTCGGTGGTGATGTTGTCCGGCAGGATGGCCAGGGGCCGCATATTGCGCAGCGTGCGCGGGAAGGCGGCGAGCGCGCCCACGCCCTCGGTGTCCCAGTACGGCGGGCGGCGGATGTAGGTGGACTGGGCGCGCCAGCCGTACTGCGGGCTGACGCGCTCGGCGCGGCTTTTGTGCAGGCTGAACATGGGCGCGTACACGGCGCGAAACTGCTCGGGCTTGACGGCCTGGGCGGCGATGGTGTCGATTTCCGCGTCGCTGGGCCACAGGTCGCGTAGGCGGATGGCTTGGCCGTTCACCACGCCCAGCACGTCGTTTTCGATGTCAAAGCGCACCGTGCCTGCAATGGCATAGGCCACCACCAGCGGCGGCGAGGCCAAAAACGCCTGCTTGGCGTAGGGGTGGATGCGGCCGTCAAAGTTGCGGTTGCCCGAGAGCACGGCCACGCTGTAGAGGTCGCGCACGATGATCTCCTGCCCAATCTTCGGGTCGAGCGCGCCGCTCATACCGTTGCAGGTGGTGCAGGCAAAGCCGACGATGCCAAAGCCCAGCGCCTCCAGGTCGGCCAGCAGGTTGGCTTCTTTCAAATACAGCTCCACCGCCTTGGAGCCAGGCGCGAGCGAGGTTTTGACCCAGGGCTTGCGCGTAAGGCCCAGGCGGCGGGCGTTGCGCGCCAGCAGCGCGGCAGCGATGACGTTGCGCGGGTTGCTGGTGTTGGTGCAGCTGGTAATCGCCGCGATGATGACGGCGCCATCGGGCAGCAGGCCCTGGGCTTCTTCTTCGCGGGCTTTTTGCAGCTTGGCCGCGCCGGCAATGCCGCGCTCGACCAGTGCCGTGGTCGGCAGGCGCCGGTGCGGGTTGCTCGGCCCCGCCATGTTGCGCACCACGCTGGAGAGGTCAAAGCGCAGCACGCGCTCGTACTCGGCGCTTTGCAAATCGGTGCGCCACAGGCCCGCCGTTTGGGCGTAGGTCTGCACCAGTTGCACCTGCTCGGGCGTGCGGTCGGTCAGGCGCAGGTAGGCGATGGTCTGCTCGTCGATGGCAAACAGCGCCGCCGTGGCACCGTATTCCGGGCACATATTGCTGATGGTGGCGCGGTCGCCCACCGAGAGGCTGTCGGCCCCCTGGCCAAAAAACTCCACGTAGGCGCCCACGACCTTTTCTTGGCGCAAAAACTCGGTCAGCGCCAGGGCGATGTCGGTGGCGGTAATGCCGCTTTGCCGCCAGCCGGTGAGCTGCACGCCCACGATCTCGGGCAGGCGCATCCAACTGGCGCGGCCGAGCATCACGTTCTCGGCTTCGAGCCCGCCCACGCCGACGGCGATCACGCCCAGGGCATCGACGTGCGGCGTGTGGCTGTCGGTGCCAACGCAGGTGTCGGGGAAGGCGACCTTGCCATGTTCATCGTCCTGCACATACACCACGGGCGACATTTTTTCCAGATTGATCTGGTGCATGATGCCGTTGCCCGCCGGGATCACCTCCACGTTGGCAAAGGCTTGTTTCGTCCACTCGATGAAGTGAAAACGGTCTTTATTGCGGCGATCCTCGATGGCGCGGTTTTTGGCAACGGCCTCGGGGTCATAGCCGCCGCACTCCACCGCCAGCGAATGGTCCACGATGAGCTGCACCGGCACCACGGGGTTGACCTGGGCCGGGTCGCCGCCCTGGGCGGCAATCGCATCGCGCAGCCCCGCCAGATCGACCAGCGCCGTCTGCCCCAGGATGTCGTGGCACACCACGCGCACGGGGTACCAGGGGAAGTCGATGTCGCGCCGGCGCTCGATCAGCTGGCGCAGGTAGTCGTTCAACTGCGCCGGGTCGGCACGGCGCACCAGGTTTTCGGCGTGGATGCGGGCGGTGTAGGGCAGCCGGGCCCAGGCGCCAGGGGCCATGGCATCGACGGCCTCGCGCGCGTCGTAGTAGTGCAGGGCGGTGCCGGGCAGGGGTTTGCGGTGGGCGGTGTTCATGGGGGTACTATTTTTTTAATAGCTGCTTGCGCTTGTCTGTAGCCACTTTCAGAATGAAATTTGCCTGAAAACAGCTGTAGTCAAGCGCAAGCAGCTATGGTTTTTGGGGTTCAGCGCGCCTCGATGGGCACGAACTGCTGATCCTCCGGCCCGGTGTAATTCGCACTCGGGCGGATGATCTTGTTGTCCACCCGCTGCTCGATCACATGCGCCGCCCAGCCGCTGGTGCGGGCAATGACGAACAGGGGCGTGAACATGGCGGTGGGCACCTGCATCATGTGGTAGCTCACGGCGCTGAACCAGTCGAGGTTGGGGAACATCTGCTTGACCTCCCACATCACGGCTTCCAGCCGCGCGGCAATGTCGTACATCTTGGTGGCACCGGCTTCTTGAGACAGGCGCTGGGCCACGCCCTTGATGACCACGTTGCGCGGGTCGCTCACGGTGTAGACCGGGTGGCCAGAGCCGATCACCACCTCCTTGGCCTCCACGCGGCGGCGGATGTCGGCCTCGGCCTCGTCGGGGTTGTCGTAGCGCTTCTGGATCTCGAATGCGACCTCGTTGGCGCCGCCATGCTTGGGGCCGCGCAGCGCGCCAATGGCGCCCGCGATGCTCGAATACATGTCGCTGCCCGTGCCGGCGATCACGCGCGCCGTGAAGGTTGACGCATTGAACTCGTGCTCGGCGTACAGGTTGAGCGAGGTATGCATGGCGCGCACCCAGGATGCACAAGGCTTTGCGCCGTGCAGCAGGTGCAGAAAATGCCCGCCGATGGAGTCGTCGTCCGTTTCCACCTCGATGCGCCGGCCCGAGTTGCTGTAGTGGTACCAGTACAGCAGCATGGAGCCCAAGCTGGCCATGAGCCGGTCGGCAATGTCGCGGCTGCCTGCCAGGTTGTGGTCGTCCTTCTCCGGCAGCGCGCAGCCCAGGGCCGATACGCCGGTGCGCAGCACGTCCATGGGGTGGCTGGCGGCGGGCAGATGTTCGAGCGCCGCCTTCACGCTGCCGGGCAGGCCGCGCAGGGCGCGTAGCTTGGCCTTGTAGCTTTTCAATTCGGCGCGCGTGGGCAGCTTGCCGTGCACCAGCAGGTGGGCGATTTCTTCAAACTCGCAGACCTCGGCCATGTCCAGAATGTCGTAGCCCCGGTAATGCAGGTCGTTGCCCGTGCGGCCCACGGTGCATAGCTGGGTGTTGCCCGCCTGCACGCCCGAGAGGGCGACGGATTTTTTGCCTTTGGGGGTCAGGGCAGGGGCGCTCAGGGTCATGGTGTCTCCATGGTGGGGTTGCAATGCTTCGCAATTTACGCACAATGCACTCCCTCGGTAAGTCCTGAATTGGTGAATGATTGCAAAGGCTTGCCGCTTGTTTTGCAAAGTTTGCGAATCAATCCACCATGAAAAAAACCTTTATGGGCGTGCGCCTGCGCCGCCTGCGCGAGGAGCGCGGCATGACCCAGGTGGCGCTGGCGCGTGCGCTCGAACTCTCGGCCAGTTACCTCAACCAGATCGAGCAAAACCAGCGCCCGCTCACCGTGCCGGTGCTGCTCAAGATCAACGCCGTGTTCGG
>JAJTBK010000397.1 GCA_021286965.1 Comamonadaceae bacterium
GTATTCGACCTCGGTGCGCGTCGGCGGCGACAAGTTCGACGAAGCCATCATCAACTACATCCGCCGCAACTACGGCATGTTGATCGGCGAGCCCACGGCTGAATCCATCAAGAAGAACATCGGCAGCGCCTTCCCGGGCTCCGAAGTCAAGGAGATGGAGGTCAAGGGCCGCAACCTCTCCGAAGGCGTGCCGCGCAGCTTCACCATTTCTTCCAACGAAGTGCTCGAAGCCCTGACCGAGCCGCTCAACCAGAGCGTCTCCGCCGTCAAGAACGCGCTCGAGCAAACCCCGCCCGAACTCGGTGCCGACATTGCCGAGCGCGGCATGATGCTGACTGGCGGCGGCGCGCTCTTGCGCGACCTCGACCGCCTGCTGGCCGAGGAAACCGGCCTGCCCGTGCTGGTGGCCGAGGAGCCCCTGACCTGCGTGGTGCGCGGCTGCGGCATGGCGCTCGACAGCCTCGATCGCCAGGGCAGCATCTTCACCAGCGACTGATTTTTTTCGTTCTCGCACGTTCCTGAGCGCGGTTTCCTATGCCCCTTGGCACCCTGGAGCGCAGCGCGCCGTCGCTGTTCAAGCAAGGCCCGTCGGCGCTTTCGCGCTGGGCTTTGTACAGCGCCCTGGCGCTGTTTTTGATGCTGGCGGACGCCCGTTTTCACCTCACCGACCCGCTGCGCCAGGCCGTGGCCGCCGTGCTTTACCCGGTGCAGTGGCTGATGCTGCAGCCGGTGCAGCTGGTGCAGCGCGGGGCCGACTATTTCGGCTCGGTGCAGCGCGCGCAGCAAGAGGCGCAGCAGGCGCATCAGCGCATGACTGAGATGGCGCAGCGCGTGCAGCAGGCTGAACTGCTGCGCCAGGAAAACGCCCAGCTGCGCGCACTGCTCGATCTGCGCGCGCGCGTGGCACCGCAGGCGCTGGCGGCGCAGGTGGTGTACGACGCGGCCGACCCGTACACGCGCCGCGTCATCGTCGATAAAGGCCAGCTCGCCGGCATTGAGCCGGGGGCCCCGGTGCTCGACGAGCGCGGCGTGCTCGGCCAGGTGACGCGGGTGCTGCCGCTGCTGAGCGAGGTCACGCTGCTCATCGACCGCGACCAGGCCATTCCGGTGCTCAATGCCCGCACCGGCGCGCGCAGCGTCGCCTACGGCGAGCCGCAGGCCGAACAGGGTGGGCGCATGGAGCTGCGCTTCATGCCCAGCAACGCCGACGTGCAGGAGGGCGACCTGCTGGTCACCAGCGGCATCGACGGCGTCTACCCCGCCGGCCTGCCGGTGGCGCACGTGCAGCACGTCGAGCGCCGTGCCGACTCGGCCTTCACGCGCATCTACTGCACGCCGGTGGCACGCAGCGACGGCGTGCGCCACGTGCTGCTGCTGCCGCCCCAGGTGCAGGCGCTGCCGCCGCGCCCCGAGCCGCCGCCAGCGCCGCCGCGCAAGGGAGGCCGCAAATGATGATGCCGCGCGGCCAGGAGCTGCTGCAGCCGGTCAAGCCCTGGTTCATCGTCGCCAGCCTGCTGCTGGCGCTGGCACTCAACCTGCTGCCCCTGGGGCGCCAGCCCTGGCTGCCCGACTGGGTGCTGCTGACGCTGGCGTTCTGGGGCGTGCACCAGAGCCTGCGCGTGGGCATGGGCGTGGCCTTTGTGCTCGGCCTGTGCATGGATGTACAGCAGTCGGCGCTGCTGGGCCAGCACGCCCTCGCCTACAGCGCGCTCATGCTCGGCACACACCTGGCGCACCGGCGCCTGGCCTGGCTCGGGTTGTGGGCGCAGGCGCTGCAGCTGCTGCCGCTGCTGCTGGCGGCGCACGCGCTGCAATGGTTCGTGCGGCTGCTCTCGGGCGGTATTTTCCCCGGCCCGCTGGTGCTGGTGGCGCCGCTGCTCGAAGCGCTGCTGTGGCCGCTGGCCTGCTGGCTGTTGCTGGCGCCGCAGCGGCGCCCGCCCGACACCGATGCCAACCGGCCGCTCTGAGCCATGACGGAGCTGCGCAACAGCGAGCTGGACGCGTCGCGCTTTCGCCTGCGCGTGCTGGCGCTGGCGCTGGTGGTGTTGCTGGCCTTTGGCCTGCTGGTCTCGCGCCTGTGGGTGCTGCAGATCGAGCGCCACGAAGACCTGGCCGACCAGGCTGAGAGCAACCGCACGGCGGTGGTGCCCATCGTGCCCAACCGGGGGCAGATTCTGGATCGCAACGGCGTCGTGCTGGCGACCAACTATTCGGCCTATACGCTGGAGATCACGCCGTCGAAGGCCGGGGTGCTCGAAGACACCATCGAGGCCCTGGGCGAGATCATCGACATCCACGCGCGCGACAAGCGCCGCTTCAAGCGCCTGATGGACGAGTCGCGCAGCTTCGATTCGCTGCCGATTCGCACCCGCCTGCCGGATGCCGAGGTGGCG
>JAJTBK010000403.1 GCA_021286965.1 Comamonadaceae bacterium
ATGCCGCCCTGGGACTGGCCACGCACATTGGGCTGGAGGGGCTGTCGATTGGCGCTCTGGCCGATGTCACGGGCATGAGCAAATCCGGCGTGTTCGCGCATTTTGGCTCGCGCGAGGAGCTGCAGATCTCGGTGGTGCGCGAGTACCACCAGCGGTTCGAGCAAGAGGTGTTCTATCCGGCCCTGGCGGCGCCGCGCGGGCTGCCGCGCCTGCGTGCGCTGTTTGGCAACTGGATGCAGCGCACCTCGATCGAAATCGATTCGGGCTGCATCTACATCAGCGGGGCCATCGAGTTCGATGAGCAGCCCGGCCCGGTGCGCGATGCGCTGTCGGAATCGGTGCTGATCTGGCTCGCGGCCATGCGCCGCGCCATCGTGCAGTGCGCCGAGCTGGGCGAGCTGAACGCAGACGTGGATGCCGACCAGATGCTGTTCGAGATCCACGGCCTGATCCTGGCGCTGCACTACGAGGCCCGTTTTTTGCGCAACGTCGGCTCGATCGAACGCGCCGTCAAAGGCTTTGACAACATCCTGGCCCACTGCGGCGCACGCGCGTCGCAGCCGGGCTGATTTTTTATTCCCCCACACGTTTTCCATCCTAAGGAGTACGCCCATGCCCAGCTACCAGCCGCCACTGCGCGACATGCAATTCGTTCTGCACGAAGTCTTCGGCGTGGAGGCCGAACTCAAGGCGATGCCCACGCACGCCGAGACCGATGCCGACACCATCAACGCCGTGCTCGAAGAAGCCGGCAAGTTTGCCGCTGGCGTGGCCTTTCCGCTGAACATCAGCGGCGACGCCGAGGGCTGCAAGCACAACAAGGAAACCAACGAAGTCACCACGCCCAAGGGCTTCAAGGAAGCCTACGCTGCGTATGTGGAAGGCGGCTGGCCGGCGCTGTCGTGCGATCCGGAGTTTGGCGGCCAGGGCCTGCCGCACGTGGTCAACCAGTGCCTGTACGAAATGCTCAACAGCGCCAACCAGGCCTGGACCATGTACCCCGGCCTGTCGCACGGCGCGTATGAAGCCCTGCTGGCCCACGGCACCGACGAGCAAAAGAAAACCTATTTGCCCAAGCTGGTCAGCGGCGAGTGGACCGGCACCATGTGCCTGACCGAACCGCATTGCGGCACCGACCTGGGCCTGCTGCGCACCAAGGCCGAGCCCCTGGGCGACGGCAGCTACAAGATCACCGGCAACAAGATTTTCATCAGCGCCGGCGAGCACGACGTGGCCGACAACATCATCCACCTGGTGCTCGCCCGCCTGCCGGACGCGCCCAAGGGCTCCAAGGGCATCAGCCTGTTCGTCGTGCCCAAGTTCAACGTCAACGCCGATGGCTCGCTGGGCAGCCGCAACCCCATCTTCTGCTCCGGCCTGGAGCACAAGATGGGCATCCACGGCAACGCCACGGCGCAGATCGCCATCGACGGCGCCGTCGGCACCCTGGTGGGCCAGCCGCACAAGGGCCTGGCTGCCATGTTCGTGATGATGAACGCCGCCCGCCTGGGCGTGGGCAACCAGTCGCTGGGCCTGACCGAAGTGGCGTTCCAGAACGCCCTGGCCTACGCCAAGGACCGCATCCAGATGCGCAGCCTCTCGGGCACCAAGGCCAAGGACAAGGAAGCCGATCCGATCATCGTGCACCCCGACGTGCGCAAGATGCTGCTGACTGCCAAGGCCTACGCCGAAGGCGCACGCGCGCTGCAAATCTACTGCACGCTGCTGCTCGACAAGTCCCTGCACCACCCCGATGAGAAGGTGCGCGCCGACAGCGACGAGATGGTCGCCCTGCTGACCCCCATCGTCAAAGCCTTCATCACCGACAACGGCCACATCGCCACCAACGCCTGTATGCAGGTCTTTGGCGGCCACGGCTTCATCAAAGAGTGGGGCATGGAGCAGTTCGTGCGCGACAACCGCATCAACATGATCTACGAAGGCACGAACACCGTGCAGTCGCTCGACCTGCTGGGCCGCAAGGTGCTGGGCAACAACGGCGCCACGCTCAAGAAGCTGGGCAAGCTGATCGGCGCTCTGGTGGCCGAGGAAGGCGTGAACGAGAAGATGGCCGAGTTCATCAACCCGGTCGCCATCCTGGGCGAGCAGATGCCCAAGTTCACCACCGAGATCGTCTTCAAGGGTATGCAGAACGCCGACGAAGTGGGCGCCGCTGCCGTGGACTACCTGCGCCTTCCCGGCCCCCTGGTGTTTGGCTACCTGTTCGCCCGCATGGCCCAGGTGTCGCTGCGCCAGATTGCAGCGGGCAACACCGATCCGTTCTACGTCGCCAAGCTGCAGACGGCGCGCTTCTACTTCGCCAAGCTGTTCCCCGAGACCGTGCTGCTGATGCGCACTGCCCGCGCCGGCTCCAAGGTGTTGATGGACACCGACGCCGCCCTGGCCTAAAGCCAGCACACCCCCGGCCTGCGCCGGGGGCGGGGTGCGGGGCGGCAGCCGCCCCGCCACATTACTATTTTTAGTCTTTTTGCCCTGGAGACCTTATGAGACAAGCGCTGGCAGCTATCGTTTTGGTAGCACTGACGACCCCTGTTTTTGCCCAGATGACGCCCGTTGGCCTGTGGCGCAGCTTTGACGAGAAGACCAACGAGGCCAAGTCCGAGGTGCGCATTACCGACAACGGTGGCGTGCTTTCCGGGCGCGTCGAGAAGGTGCTGCGCAAGAACGCCGAGCCCAACGCCAAATGCACCGAGTGCAAGGATGAGCTCAAGGACCAGCCCATCGTGGGCCTGCAAATCATCAAGGGCGCCAAGAAGGCAGAAGACAAAGATGTGTGGGAGGACGGCAAGATCCTCGACCCCGAAAACGGCAAGTTCTACACCCTGCGCCTGACGCCCATCGAGGGCGGCAAGAAGCTGGAAGTGCGCGGCTCCATTGCGTTCTTTGGCCGCACCCAAACTTGGCAGCGCGTGGAATAACCCCTGAACACGAAACATACAACCATGTCCCGATTCAATGTGAAAAAAGTCGCCGTGCTCGGCGCGGGCGTGATGGGCGCGCAAATTGCCGCCCACCTCGTCAACGTGAAGGTGCCGGTCGTCCTGTTCGACCTGCCCGCCAAGGAAGGCCCGAAGAGCGCCATCGCACTCAAGGCCATTGCCAACCTGAAAAAGCTCAAGCCCTCGCCCATTGGCGTGGCCGAGGACGCCGACCTGATCGAGGCCGCGAACTACGAAGAGCACTTGAAGCTCCTGGGCGAGTGCGACCTGGTGATCGAAGCGATCGCCGAGCGCATGGACTGGAAGCTCGACCTGTACACAAAAATCGCGCCCCACGTGGCCAAGCACGCCATCCTGGCGTCCAACACCTCGGGCCTGTCGATCACCAAGCTGTCTGAGGCGCTGCCCGAAGGCATCAAGCCGCGCTTTTGCGGCATCCACTTCTTCAACCCGCCGCGCTACATGCCGCTGGTGGAGCTGATCAACACCCCCACCACCGAGCCCCTGGTGCTCGACCAGCTCGAAGCCTTCGTCACCAGCGGCCTGGGCAAGGGCGTGGTTCGCGCCAAGGACACGCCCAACTTCATCGCCAACCGCATCGGCATCGCCGGGATGCTCTCGACGATGAAGGAAGTGGAGAACTTCGGCCTGTCCTACGACGTGGTCGATGACCTGACCGGCAAAAAATTGGGCCGCGCCAGCTCCGGCACCTTCCGCACCGCCGACGTCGTGG
>JAJTBK010000405.1 GCA_021286965.1 Comamonadaceae bacterium
GTGGTCGTCACCTACTGGCCGGGCCTCTCCTTGTGGTTCCCGCGCTGGCTGGGGATGTTGTAGCGTGCTAGGAACACCTGTGGAAGGCCACAGTTACCGCTGAATCCAAAAATACCTACAGTCAATTTTCTGGTTTGTCTACCAGGATTGACCCGAGGTTCTGACCGCAGGGTGGCACATGCCGCCCTGCGTTTTTTTTGGAAGGTGTCCCGCAATGGTGCAAGTGAATGTGAAGGCGGCCCTGCTGGCTGCCATGGTGGGCGCGGCAGCGCTGGCGGCGCAGGCGGAAATCCGCATCGGCCAGACCGTGGGCGTGACCGGCGCCGTGGCGGCGACGGTGAAGGAGTCCATGGCCGGTGCCAAGCTCTACCTCGACCAGGTGAACGCCAAGGGCGGGGTGCATGGCGAGAAGATCGAGCTGGTGACGCTCGACGACGCCTTCGACGTGAAAAAGGCCGAGGCCAACGCCCGCAGCCTGATCGAGGACAAGGGCGTGCTCGCCCTGTTTATGAGCCGGGGCACGCCGCATACCGAGGCCATCAACCAGGTGCTCGAGCAGCACCATGTGGTCATGGTCGCGCCCTCGACCGGCGCCATGGCGCTGCACCAGCCGGTGCGGCCCTACCTGTTTCACGTGCGCGCCACCTACCAGCGCGAGGCTGAGCGCGCCATGGCGCACCTGACCGGGCTGGGCATTGGGCGCGTGGCCATCGTGCACGTGGACGACAGCTTTGGCAGCGATGGCCTGCAGGGCGCGCGCAGCGGCCTGAAGAAGGCCGGCCTGGAGCCCGTGGCCGTGGCCAAGTTCGATCGCAGCAAGCCCAACTTTGCCGCCCTGCTGCCGGCGCTGAAGGCGGCCGAGCCGCAGGCGGTGCTGGTCATCGGCTCGGGCACGGCGGTGGTCGAGGGCCTGCGCAGCATCAAGCAGGCCGGTATTGGCGGCCAGCACCTGACGCTGTCGAACAACTCCTCCAACGGCTTCATCCAGATGCTGGGCCAGGACTCCAAGGGCGTCATCGTCGGCCAGGTCATGCCCATGAGCCCGAACTACGCCCTGGTGACCCAGGCCAGCATCCTGGCCAAGGCGCAGGGTCTGGACGACGTCAGCCCGGCCATGCTCGAAGGCTTTGCCGGCGCCAAAGTGCTGGTCGAGGCCCTGCGCCGCGCCGGCCCCAAGCCAACCCGTGCCAGCGTGCACCAGGCGCTGGAGAACCTGGGCCGCTTTGACATCGGCGGTCTGGCACTGGACTACAGCAGCGCCAGCCACACGGGGCTGGAGTTTGCCGAGCTGACCATCATTGGCAGCGGCGGCAAGTTCCGTCGTTAAGCTATTGTTTTTATAGCTTCTAGCGCTTGTTTGATGAGCGCTAGAGCCCAATTTGCTTCAATTCAGATGGCGCCAGCGCCTGGCGTAGGGGCACGGCGCATGGCGGACGCTATGGCGTCAGCAATTGCCCTTCTTGGCCTGGCCTGGGGGGCAGAAATTGCCATTCCCTCGCGGGTTATCGACGACGACAGCGCCATTGGGCGTGTAAACGGCGCAGCCGCTCAGCAAAGTGCTGACGATCGCCAGCATTCCTAGAAATTGTTTCATCGTCGATCCTCGTCGTTGGATGTGTTGCCTGGTGTCTCGCCAGCCAGGTCAAGAGCAAAGTCCCACTGGCTTGGGCTTGCGTTTGCCGGGGGGGGGCAGCACCAGTCGGCGCCACGGTGGCGCGTTCCAGGCTGTGCGGCCCCCATGGTGTCAATCAGTGGATGCGCATTCCGGGCGTGGCGCCGGGGAAGGGTTCGAGCACGTACACGCCGGGCTGCGCCTTCTCGTCGGCGTGGCTGGCGGCGAGCACCATGCCTTCGCTCAGGCCGAACTTCATCTTGCGTGGCGCCAGATTGGCCACCACCACGGTGAGCTTGCCCACCAGCTGCTCGGGCTGGTACATGCTGGCGATGCCGGAAAACACGTTGCGCGTTTTGCCTTCGCCCACGTCCAGGGTCAGCTGCAGCAGCTTGGTCGAGCCTTGCACCGCCTGGCATTCGACGATTTTTGCAATGCGCAGATCGACCTTGGCGAAGTCGTCGATCTTGATCTCGGGGGCAATTTCCTCGCCACCGGGAATGACTTTTTCCACCACCGGCTCAGGCAGGGCAAACAGGGCGTCGAGCTGCTCCACCGTCACGCGCTGCATCAGGTGCTGGTACGCGCCGATGGCGTGGCCTGCGCCCAGCAGGTGGTGCGCGTCGGCAAACTGCAGTGGCGCGATGCGCAAGAAGGTTTCGACCTGCGCCGCCACCGCCGGCAGCATGGGCTTCAAGTAGATGGTCAGCAGGCGGAAGGCCTCGATGCAGGTGCTGCAGACGTCGTGCAGGCGTGCGTCCTGGCCCTCTTGCTTGGCCAGCTCCCAGGGCTTGTTGGCATCGACGTAGCTGTTGACGCGGTCGCACAGCAGCATGATGTCGCGCGCTGCGCGGGCGCTGTCGCGTGCCTCGTAGGCGCTAGCAATGGCGTCGCTTTGGGCACGCAAGGCCGCCAGCAACTCCTGGCCGTCGTTTGACACGCTGCCGAGCTGGCCGCCAAAGCGCTTGGCGATGAAGCCGGCGGCGCGGCTGGCAATGTTCACGTACTTGCCGATCAGGTCGGCGTTGACGCGGGCCATGAAGTCCTCGGGGTTGAAGTCGATGTCCTCGTTCTTGCCGTTGAGCTTGGCGCCCAGGTAGTAGCGCAGCCACTCGGGGTTCATGGAGAGGCCCAGGTACTTGAGCGGGTCCAGCCCCGTGCCCCGGCTCTTGCTCATCTTCTCGCCGTTGTTCACGGTCATGAAGCCGTGCACGCAGATTTTGGTGGGCGTCTTGCGGCCGCTGAACTTGAGCATGGCCGGCCAGAACAGCGTGTGGAAGGTGATGATGTCTTTGCCGATGAAGTGGTACTGCTCGAGCTGCGGGTCGGCCATGTAGGCGTCGTAGTCCTGGCCGCGTTTGTCCAGCAGGTTTTTCAGGCTGGCCAGGTAGCCCACGGGCGCATCGAGCCAGACGTAGAAGTATTTGCCTGGCGCGCCCGGAATTTCGATGCCGAAGTAGGGCGCATCGCGCGAGATGTCCCAGTCGCCCAGGCCCTCGCTGGTGCTGCCGTCGGGGTTGGTGCGCACCGAGAACCATTCCTTGATCTTGGCGGCCACTTCGCTCTGCACGTGCACGCCGTTTTGTGTCCACTCTTGCAAAAATTCAACGCAGCGCGGGTCGGACAGGGTGAAGAAGAAATGCTCCGAGGTCTTGAGCTCGGGCTTGGCGCCCGACAGGGCCGAGTAGGGCGCTATCAGCTCGGTCGGCGCATAGACTGCGCCGCAGACTTCACAGTTGTCGCCGTACTGGTCTTTGGCGTGGCAGCGCGGGCATTCGCCCTTGATGAAACGGTCGGGCAGGAACATGCCCTTTTGCGGGTCGTAGAACTGCTCGATGGTGCGCGTCTCGATCAGGCCGTTGGCCTTGAGGTCGAGGTAAATCTGCTGCGCCAGCGCGTGGTTTTCGGGGGCGTCGGTGCTGTGCCAGTTGTCAAAGGCGATGTGAAAACCGTCGAGGTACTCCTTGCGCCCGGCGGCAATGTCGGCCACGAACTGCTGCGGTGTTTTGCCGGCTTTTTCGGCGGCGATCATGATGGGCGCGCCGTGCGCGTCGTCGGCGCCCACGAAGTTCACCTCGGCGCCCTGCATTCTTTGGAACCGCACCCAGGTGTCGGCCTGGATGTATTCCATGATGTGGCCGATGTGGAATTTGCCGTTGGCATAGGGCAGGGCGGTGGTGACGAAGAGCTTGCGTGGGGTCATGGGGGCATCCGTAGCGGCAGACAAAGCCAAGCCCATGATTTTATGGGCTCTCAATCGATGTAGGGCGCGCGTTCGGGCAGGGCGCTGCCCGGGTCCTGCCAGGCGAAGAATTGGCAGACTTCGGCGCGCCGCGCCAGGGTATCGACGTAGCCCAGCGCCATCAGCTCGCGCGTGTAGGCGCGCTCGAACAGCAGGTAGCTCAGCAGCGCCGAGCCGCGCACGTCGCCGGCCTCGCTCGTCACGCCCAGGGCGCCGAGCATGGTGCGCATGGTCAGGGGCAGGGCGGTGATGTGGCGTGCGGCAATGTCGTCGATGCGCTCAGAGGGCACGATCATCAGCACATCGACCGCGCGCAGGCCGCTGGCGGCGCGCTGCGCCGGTGGGATCAGGCCGACGGTGCGGTTCACGCGCAGCGCGCGCTCCACGTCCACGCCCAGGGCGTCGAGGAAGATGTTGGACAGCGCATGGCCGGCAATCTGCGCCAGCGTCGGGTAGGTGGGCGGCGGCTGGCCGGGGCGCGGTGGCTCATGCAGGCGCCCCGTGCCGATCACCAGCAGGCGCTGCGCGCCCATGTGGATGGCAGGCGCCAGCGGTGCCGACTGGCGCATCGAGCCGTCGCCAAAGTATTCCTGGCGGTGCTCGATGTCCAGCGGCTGCGCTGGAAAGACGAAGGGAATGGCCGAGGAGGCGAGCAGGTGCTCGGTCGTGATGCGGGTGCGTTCGGCTTTGCGCTGCGAGCGCGTCCAGCCCTCGACCTGCGGCGCCGCCTCGAAGTAGGTCACGTGCTCGCCCGAGCTGTAGCTCGACGCCGTCACCGCCAGTGCGTGCAGGTGGCCCTGGCGGATCAAGAGCGGCAGGCGCACCAGCGGCACCATCTGCGTCAGCAAATGATCGAGCGGGGCGTTGTTGAGCAGCGAATGCGGGCGCGTGCGCTGCCAGCGCGCCAGCGCCCAGCCCAGCGACAGCAGCGTCAGCCAGCGCGCCCCGCTTTGCATCACGTGCAGCGAGTCGGCGTGGTACACGTGGCCGACGCGGATATGGCTCCACATGCGCGCGATGCGACGCACGGCGTGCTCGAAGTGGTCGGCGCCGCAGGCCAGCGCGGCGCCGTTGATGGCACCGGCCGAGGTGCCGGTGATGATGGGAAAGGGGTTGGGCCCGCGCCCCTGGCCGCACAGGCGGCGCAGCGCCGCAATCGCCTGCAGCACCCCCACCTGGTAGGCCGCGCGCGCGCCGCCGCCGGCCAGCAGCAGGCCGGTCATGGGGGCGTGGGGCGGGGTGGTCTGGAGCATGGCGTGTCGCCAAGTGTGCCGCTGCGGTGGCGCCGGCCTGCGCTGGGACAAACCCGCAAAACCATGTTCGCCGCGCCGACGCCGGCCATGGCCTAGACTCGCTGCCCCATAGGAGTAATGACAAGCATGGCAATCACCGAACAAGCCCTGTTGGCCGCCCTGGCCAGCGTGCAAGATCCCCACAGCGGCAAAGATTTCGTCGCCAGCAAGGCGCTGCGCAATGTGCAGATCAGCGGCGCCGACGTGGCGTTTGAGCTGGTGCTCGGCTACCCGGCGCAGAGCCTGGTCGCGCCCCTGCGCAGCCAGTTGATCGAGGCTGCACGCAGCCTGCCGGGCATAGGCAACGTCTCGGTCAACGTGCGCAGCGAGATCGAGGCGCACACCGTGCAGCGCGGCCAGCAGCTCTTGCCAGGGGTGAAGAACATCGTCGCCGTGGCCTCGGGCAAGGGCGGCGTGGGCAAGAGCACCACGGCGGTGAACCTGGCGCTGGCGCTGGCCGCTGAAGGTGCGCGCGTCGGCCTGCTCGACGCCGACATCTACGGCCCGAGCCAGCCGATGATGACCGGCACCTCGGGCGACGTCGAAAGCCTGGACGGCAAATTCATGGAGCCCAAGCAGGCCATGGGGCTGCAGATCAACTCCATCGGCTTTCTGGTCAAGGACGAGCAGGCCATGATCTGGCGCGGCCCCATGGCCAGCCAGGCGCTGGAGCAGCTGGTGCGCCAGACGCGCTGGGACAACCTGGATTACCTCATCGTCGATATGCCTCCGGGCACGGGCGACATCCAGCTGACCATGGCGCAGAAAGTGCCCCTCACGGGAGCGGTCATCGTCACCACGCCGCAGGACATTGCGCTGCTCGATGCCAAAAAAGGCATCACCATGTTCGAGAAGGTGAGCGTGCCCATCCTCGGCCTGGTGGAGAACATGGCGGTGCACGTGTGCAGCCAGTGCGGCCACCGCGAGCATATTTTTGGTGACGAAGGCGGCAAGAAAATGGCCGCAGCGCAGGGCATTGACTACCTGGGCGCGCTGCCGCTCAAGCTCTCCATCCGCGAGCAGGCCGACGCCGGCCGCCCCACCGTGGTGGCCGCGCCCGAGAGCGAAGAAGCGCGCCTCTACAAAACCATCGCCCGCACCGTGGCCGTGAAGATTGCCCAGCAGGGCAAGGATTTTTCGTCCAAGTTCCCCACCATCACCATCAGCAAAAAATCATGAGCGTTGCCCTGCCTGGCCCGCGCCTGACCTCGCTCTCGCACGGCGGCGGCTGCGGCTGCAAGATTGCACCCGGCGTGCTGTCGGAAATTCTGGCCAGCAGCGGCGCTGCGGGCTTTGTGCCGCCCGAGCTCATGGTGGGCATAGAAACCGCCGACGACGCTGCCGTCTACCGCCTGAACGACGCGCAGGCGCTGGTGGCGACGACGGACTTTTTCATGCCCATCGTCGATGACCCGTACGAGTTTGGCCGCATTGCCGCCACCAACGCATTGAGCGACGTGTACGCCATGGGCGGCAAGCCCATCATGGCGCTGGCGCTGGTGGCCATGCCGGTCAACACCCTGCCGCTGGAGGTGATTGGCGCCATCGTGCGCGGCGGGCAGGACGTGTGCCGCGCCGCTGGCATCCCGATTGCCGGCGGCCACACCATCGACTCGGTCGAGCCCATCTACGGCCTGGTGGCTCTGGGGTTAGTGCACCCCGAGCGCGTGCGCCGCAATGCCGCTGCCCAGGTGGGCGATGTGCTGGTGCTGGGCAAGCCCCTGGGCGTGGGCGTGTACTCCGCCGCGCTGAAAAAAGAGCAGCTCGGCGCCGAAGGCTACCGCCACATGATCGCCAACACCACGCGCCTGAACACCCCCGGCCCGCTGCTGGCCGAGCTGCCCGGCGTGCACGCCATGACCGATGTAACGGGCTTTGGCCTGGCCGGCCACGCGCTGGAGATGGCGCGCGGCGCGGGCCGGACGGTGCAGCTGCACTGGCCGCAGGTGCCGCTGCTGCCGGGCGTGGCCGAGCTGGCGGCGCAGGGCTTTGTGACCGGCGCCAGTGGCCGCAACTGGGCTGGTTACGGCGCCGACGTGCGCCTGGGCGCGGGCCTGCCCGCCACGGCGCAGGCCCTGCTGACCGACCCGCAGACCTCGGGCGGCCTGCTCGTGGCCTGCGCGCCCGAGAGCGTGGAGGCGGTGCTCGCCGTGTTTGAACGCGAGGGCTTTGCCCAGGCGGCGGCCATTGGCCAGGTGCAGTCCGGGCCGGCGCAGCTGCTTATTTCAGCAGACTGAGAAACTCGCGGCGCAGGCTGTCGTTGCGCAAAAAGCTGCCGCGCATGACGGAGCTGCGCATCAGCGCATCGTTTTCCTTCACGCCGCGCCAGGACATGCACAGGTGGCTGGCCTCCATGACGATGGCCAGGCCATCGGGGTGCACGCGCCGCTCCAGCTCGTCGGCGAGCATGACGATGGCTTCTTCCTGAATCTGGGGCCGGTTCATCACCCAATCGACCAGGCGCGCAAATTTGGACAGGCCGATCAGATCGGACTGCGCGCTGGGCAGCACCCCAATCCACACCCGGCCCATGATGGGGCACAGGTGGTGCGAGCAGGCGCTGCGCACGGTGATCGGGCCCACCACCATCAGTTCGTTGAGCTGCTGCACGTTGGGAAAAGCGGTGACGGAGGGCGCCGGCTCGTACCGGCCCTTGAACACTTCGCTGACAAACATCTTGGCCACGCGGCGGGCGGTGTCGGCGGTGTTGTGGTCGTTTTCGGTGTCGATCACCAAAGCGTGCAGCACCTCCTGCATACGCGCCTGCACCTCCTCGCGCAGCGCGTGCAGCTCGCCGGGGTGGATGAAATCAGCGATGTTGTCGTTGGCGTGGTAGCGCTGCCCTGCTTGCTGCAGGCGGTAGCGGATGCGGTCGGAGGCGGATATGCGCAGCGTGCAGTCGTTGTCGGTCGCAGCGGAGTGGGCGGGCATCAGCATGGGATATTTCCCTTTCTTAAATGAAGACCTGGCTGAGCAGGGTCAGAAAACCCGAGACGGCTGCACTGGCGTGCACCAGCACCAGGCCCTTGGGCGGCATTTTTTGGCGCAGGTGAAACACAGCCAGCGCCAGCCCGAGCAGGGCGGCCGTGCTCAGCAGGTCTGCGCCCACCAGCAGGCGGGTGGGCGTCCAGCCCTCCTGCATGGGCGTGAGCAGCAGGGCCAGGCCCACCAATCCCAAAAAAGCATGTACCGGCGACAGCGACCAGGGCGGAAAACGCCCGCGCAAAATGTGGCTGGCCAGGTACAGACCCAGGGCGGCGGCAACGGTAAAAATCAGCAGGGGAAGGGTGAGCATGACGACAATCCATCGAGCAGGTGGGAGCACAGGAAAAGGGGCGATGAGGGCATCGCATCCATTCGATGGGTGCACCGTCGCTCGCGTTCCCACTCTGGGGCAGGGAGGTCGCTGCCTGCGTCGGAAGAAACTCAACGGTTCGTGAGGATGCAATGATGTGGTGGTGTTCCCGGTTGCGCCAAGAGCGCGACGCTGCCCAGGCCCAGTGGCAGGCAGCGCAAGAGGCGTTGCACTTGGCGCAGGCCGTTTTTGCCTCGGTGCAGGCGGTGCTGGTGGCCAACCCCAAAGGGGTGATAGAGCGCGTCAACGACGCCTTCACGGCGCTGACGGGCTACAGCAGCGCCGAAGTGCTGGGCAAAACCCCCTGGCTGCTGCGCTCGGGCCACCACGACGAGGCGTTTTACGCCGCCATGCGCCAAAGCGTCAGCGCCACCGGGAGCTGGGAAGGCGAGATTTGGGACCGGCACAAAGCGGCGCCGTCTTTCCCAAATGGATGAAGATCAGCGCCGTGCACAACGCCCAGGGGCAGCTCACGCACCTGATTGCCACCTATGTGGATATCTGCCAGGGCGGGGACGAAACCGCCTGCCAAGTTGGCCCCCTGGTTGAGCGCCTGCGCCAGGCCCTGGCCCAGCCCTACGACCTGGGCGACGGCAGCTGGCGTTGCACGGCCAGCCTGGGGGTGGTGGCTTTTTCCCCTGCCCGAATGCCGGCCGGCAGGGCCGAGGCCGCACCCGCCCTGGTGCAGCAAGCCGAGCTGGCCATGCACGAAGCCAAAGCCCAGGGCGGCGATGGCCT
>JAJTBK010000449.1 GCA_021286965.1 Comamonadaceae bacterium
GACCGCGCCCATGCGGTGCGCGCTGCCGGCGGCGGCACGCAGGGCGCTTTGCATGTCGGTGCAGCTGGCGGCGTCGTGCACCAGCATGGCCTGCTTGCGGTTGCTGTACTGGTAGAGCCAGGGCTGGGCCTGGAACGCGGCGTAGGTGCTGGCCGGGCCTTCAAAAGTGACCAGCGTATCGGCCACGCCGGCGTAGCCCGCGAGCGGAATGGTGCCGGGGTTGCCCACCACCTGCAGCTGGGCGTTGATGGCCTTGATGTCCTGGTACAGCCCCTGGTAGTAGGCCAGCTGGGCGCTGGTGGCGCTCATTTCATCGAGGAAAAAACCGCTGAAGCGGGCCCGGCCATAGAACGTGAAATAGCGCTCGATGTGCTGGCGCACCTCGGCCGCCGAGCGCTTGCCGTAGCCCGTGGGTATATAGCCCAGCACCTTGCCGCCGGCCTGGGTGAAGTCGGCCAGGGCCTGGGCAATGGGTGCCTCGGCCTTGCTGCCGCTGCCGTTGCTGGGGTTGACGATGGCGGTGATCGTCACCTGCGGCACCACCTGTGCGCTGCGCGTGAGCTGCTCCCAGGGCGAGCCCGGCAGGGGGTAGAAATACGCTGGCACCAGCACCTGCAGCGGTTCGGCCTGGGGCGCCGGGCTGGTACTGGTGGGCGGCAGGGCGTTGTCGGGGCTGCTGCTGGTGCTGCTACCGCCGCCACCACAGCCGGCCAGGCTGCAGGCCAGGGCGTAGAAAAACGTGCGTTGCGACATGGGCACTCCAGGAAAAGGTCGGCGCCATTGTGCCTGCCCCGGCGGGGCGGCTATTGCAGCATGAAGGTGCGGTATTCCAGCCGGTGCAGGCTGCGCGAGAGCAGCAGCAACCCCGTGGCCAGGGTCAGGAGCGTGGCCAGGGCAAAGCCGTAGCCGTAGAGCGCGGCGCCGTGCAGCAGGGTGTAACCCGTGAGCAGCACGTTGAGCAGCACGAATTGCACGCACAGCAGCAGCACGATGCGCCGCTGGTCGAGGTAGAAGAACACGTTGAGCACCGCCATCAGCCCCACCTGCAGGCCCGCGCCCAGCACCTGCACGTACAGCAGCGGCAGGTACAGGCGCGAGATGCCCAGGGCGTCGAGCACCCAGGGCCCGGCGACGAAGGTGGTGAGCACCGCCAGCGTCTGGATCTTGGCGATCTCGCCCAGGCCCTGTTGGATGGCGTACACCATCTCGTCGCGCATGGTCTCGATGTATTCGAGCGAGCCGCCGCCGCGCACGGCGTCGTAGAACTTGTCGTAGTACTCGACGAAGTCGGTCTCGATGCGCACCAGGAACACCGCCATGCCGGGAATGATGGACAGGTACGACAGGAACACCGGCAGGTCGTAGATGAGCGAGGCGCGCAGCTCGCCGATGATGGGCTGAGAGGTCGGCGGGAAGAACCAGAACATGAACTTGTCAGCCCAGATGCCCAGGTTGTAGAGAAAGCCGATCGCCACCAGCGCCGGATAGAGCTTGCCCGGCTGCAGGAAGTCGAACGCCACCAGCTGGCGCGCCGGGCTGAACTCCTTGACCACCAGCAGCCACATACCCGCCAGCAGCACGTAGTGGCCGAGGACGAAGCCGCCGAGCAGCCCTTCAAGCCCCCAGGGCCGCAGCAGCAAGGCGCTGGCGACGATGAGCGTGTACGACAGGCCAAACAGCGCCACGATGGCCTTGTAGCGCTTCATGCCCGAGAGCAGCACCGTCAGCACCCAGACGCCGCACAGCAGGGCAAAGCCGGCGAGCATCAGCAGGCGGTAGAGCAGGCTCTGGCCCGGCAGCAGCACGAACAGCGCCAGGCTGCCGAGGGCGCCCGCGCCCAGCAGCACCAGCACCAGCAGGCCGTGCAGGTTGGGCATGACCAGGTGCTTTTGTTTCTCGAACAGGCGGTCGGAGATGAAGCGCGTGAACGCCAGCTGCACCAGCCCGGTGTAGATCAGGCTGCAGGCCACGAGGTAGGTGACCGAAGTCTGGAACTGCGTCACCAGGCTTGCCGGCACGACCACGCTGGCGCTGAAGATGCCGATCAGCAGGATGCCGACGATGGACAGCACCCAGGGCCCCGAGCCAATGACGCCGGCATAGGCGTAGGCCTGCACCAGCCCGAGGAGGGTGTTTTTGCGCAGCAGGTGGCGCAGTTCAAAGCCTATGCCGGCCATGGCAGTCCTTTCGGCGCGCGCGCCAGCGCCTCCTCGTACACGCGGCGGTAGCGGGCAAACATCAAACGGTCGGTGTAGTAGCGCTCGACGCGGGCGATGGCCGCCGCGCTCGCCGCCTGCCAGGTGGCCGGGTCGGCCAGCAGCTGCAGGGCGGCGTCGGCCAGCTGCTGCGGCGCGGCGATCGGCACCACGGCGCCGCTGGCGCCCAGGGCCTGGTCTTCGGCGTCCAGCCCCTCGACCAGCTGGCGGCAGGAGCCGACGTCGGTGCTGACGGCGGGCACGCCGGCGGCGTAGCCTTCGAGCAGCACCAGCGGCAGCGCCTCGCTGATCGAGGACAGCACGATGAGGCCGATTTGCGGCATCAGCTCCTCCACTTTGCGAAAGCCCAGGAAGTGCACGTGCTCCTGCAGCCCGAGGCTGCGCACCAGGTTGTGGCATTCCTGGGCGTAGGCCGGGTCTTCATCCTCGGGGCCGGCGATCCAGCCCTGGGCATCCGGGCGCTGGTTGACGACGCGGCGCATGGCGCGGATGAAGGTCTTGATGTCCTTGATCGGCACCACACGCCCGATCAGGCACAGCACCGGCGGCACTTCGGCCGGGCGCTGCGCGCGCAAGGGGGCAAAGCGTTCGAGCGAGATGCCGTTGGGGATGTTGCCCGTGCGCTCGGGGGCGGCGCCATCCTGCACCTGGCGCAGGCGGTTGGTTTCGTACAGCGCCAGGATGGGGTCGGCGTGGGCGTAGCAGTAGCGCCCGAGCCACTCGAAGAACTGGATCCACATCTGGCGAAAGTACGACAGCTCGCTCGGGTCGCGCTGGAAGACGTTGCGGTTGTCGCGGATCCACTCGCTCTTGAAGAGGTCGATCTTGCGCTCTTTGGTGTAAATGCCGTGCTCCGACAAAATCAAGGGCACGCCGCGCGCCTGCGCCAGCAGGCCGCCGAGAAAGCCGGCGTAGCCGGTGCTGGCGCAGTGCACCGCACGCACCGGCAGCAGCTGGTGCGCCACGCGCGCGAGCAGCCACAGCGGCTGGAACATGATGCGCACGGTCCAGAAAAAATCGACGAACGACGGGTCGGCGCAGTGCTCGCGGTAGACTTGGCACAGGATGTCCCAGGCGCGCTGGCCGTAGAGGAAGTCGCCCAGCTGCAGGCTGCCGCCGGGCATGAGTTCGAGCGCCACCTCCTGGAACAGTGCCATGGCGCGCGGGCTCTGCGCACCCTCGCCCAGGGCCTGCAGCAGGCGCTCGACCAGGGCGGCGGCCTCGGGGTGGCCGGCGCGTGCCGCCGGCTGCTCGTGCAGGCCGTGCGGTGGCTCGTACAGGAAATGCTCCTCGAAGTGCACCACGTTCGGCGGTAGCGCGTACTTGAAGGCGCCGTAGTCGCTGCGCCGGCTGCCCAGGAAGACGATGGCAAAGCGGTACTCGGGGTAGGCGCGGATGATCTGGTTGAGCCAGCTGGAGACGCCGCCGCTGACGTAGGGAAACGTGCCTTCGAGCAGCAGGGCAATGTCGGCGCTCGCCGCCTGCGGGTGGGCCAGGGTCATGGCTGCCTCCAGTAATCGATCACGGGGCGCCGGCGCGGCAGCGCGTTCCACTGCCCCAGCTCTTGCAGCAGGGCGCGGGTTTGGTCAAAGTTGCGTTCCGTAAAACTCAGTTCCGCCTGGTACGGCAGCACGCGCGTGGCCGGCAGCCCCAGCGCCAGCGCCTGCTGGTACGAGGCCCGTGCCTGCGCCTGCTGGCCCACGGCGTGCTGCAGCCGGCCCTGGCGCAGCAGCAGCGGCGCGTTGCCGGGCTGCTGCTGCAGCACCTGCTGGCAATAGCGCAGCGACTCGGCCATGGCGTGTTGGCGCAGGTCGCCCTGCACCAGCTCCTGGTAGATCAGCTCCCAGTACAGATCCGACAGGCGCTGCGCGCCCGCCTGCACCTGCTCCTGCTGCGCCAGCGACTGGGCTGATTGCAGCGCGTCCAGCTCCTGGTCGATGCTGCGGTTGATGCGCTTTTCCAGGTTGTCGAGCATCCCGTAGGCGAGCAGGCGCAGGTCTTCGCTCGGGTCGCTGAGCACCTCGCGCAGCAGCGGCGAGGCGGTACGCCCCGGCACATGCTGCAGGCTGGCCATGGCCCGCAGGCGCGTGTGCAGCGGCGCCTGGTGGTTGCCCAGGAACGAGCGCAGGCCCACCTGGCGCATGGCGCTGTGGTGCTTCTGGTGCTGGTCGAACTCGGGTGTTTGCAGCATCCCGAAGGCCACCGTGCCATGCTGCCCCCGGTACAGGCGCAGCACGACGAAGGCGGCCAGCACGCCGGCAAAACCGGCGAGCGGAATGGCGTAGCTGCAGGCCACCATCAGCGCCAGCGCCGCCCAGCGCGGGCGTGCCAGGCGCGGCGGCAGCAGCGGCAAGAGCGACAGCGACAGCAACACGCTGGCGGCGCCGTGCAGCAGCAGGTAGCTCA
>JAJTBK010000455.1 GCA_021286965.1 Comamonadaceae bacterium
AACAACAATAGCGCTTGACGCAGGCCCCTTCTTGTCCAACGCCCAGGAAGTGGCGGATTTGGTGGTTGCCACCCGGGCCGGCAAGCCGGTCTTCTTGAAAGACATCGCCCAGGTGCAAGACGGCGCCCCAACGCCGCAGCGCTACGTCTGGTTTGGTGCCCCGGGCGGCGAGCAATGGCCCGCCGTGACGCTGCAAATCACCAAGAAAGCCGGCGAAAACGCCATCGACGTCGCCAACGCCCTGGCTGCGCGCATGGCGCAGCTGCACGGCAGCGTCATCCCCGACGCCGTGCAGGCGGTCGAGACGCGCAACTACGGCACCACGGCCAACGACAAGGCGCAAAAGCTCATCCAGAAGCTGCTGTTTGCCACCGCCTCGGTGGTGGCGCTGGTGTTTCTCGCCCTGGGCCGGCGCGAGGCGGCCATTGTCGGCCTGGCGGTGGTGCTGACGCTGACAGCCACGCTCTTTGCCTCCTGGGCCTGGGGCTTCACGCTCAACCGGGTGTCGCTGTTTGCGCTCATCTTCTCCATTGGCATTCTGGTGGACGACGCCATCGTCGTGGTCGAGAACATCCACCGCCACCAGCAGCTCGAACCCGGACTGTCGCTGCTGCAGAGCATCCCGCGTGCGGTCGATGAAGTCGGCGGCCCCACCATCCTGGCGACGCTGACGGTGATTGCCGCCCTGCTGCCCATGGCCTTCGTCTCGGGGCTGATGGGGCCGTACATGGCGCCCATTCCCATCAACGCCAGCATGGGCATGTTGCTGTCGTTGGCGATCGCCTTCGTCGTCACGCCCTGGCTGGCGCAGCGCTGGATGAAGCCCCACACCGGCGCCGCAGCGGCGCACAGCAGCTTTGCCGACAAGCTCGAACCGCGCCTGCAGCGCCTCTTCGGCCCCCTGCTCGACGAACGGACAGGCCGGCGCAACCGCGCCCTGCTCGGTCTGGGCGTGGCGGGGTTGATTGCACTGTCGGCACTGCTGCCGGCCGTGGGCTGGGTGCAGCTCAAGATGCTACCGTTCGACAACAAATCGGAGTTCCAGGTGGTGCTGGACATGCCCGCCGGCACGCCGCTCGAAGACACTGCCGCCGTGCTGCAGGCCCTGGGCGCGCACCTGGCAACCGTGCCCGAGGTTGAAAACTACCAAGCCTATGCCGGTACGGCCGCGCCCATCAACTTCAACGGCCTGGTGCGCCAGTACGACCTGCGCGCCGCCAGCGAGCTGGGCGACATCCAGGTCAACCTGGTGGACAAGCACCATCGCAAGGAACAAAGCCACGCCATTGCCATGCGCCTGCGCCCGCAGCTGCAGGCCATTGCCGCCCCCTGGGGGGCGAACGTGAAGGTGGTGGAAGTGCCGCCCGGCCCGCCGGTGCTCGCGCCCATCGTGGCCGAAATTTACGGCCCCGAGGCCGCAGGCCGGCGCCAGGTGGCGCAGGCCGTGCGCACCGTGTTCGAGACAACAGCGGGCGTGGTCGATGTGGACAGCAGCACCATCGCCGCCGCGCCGCGCCAGTGGCTGCTGATCGACCGGCGCAAGGCCGCTGCTGCGGGCGTCACGCCCCAGGCCATTGCCGCCACGCTGCACGCGGGCCTCAGCGGCGACGCTGCCACCTACCTGCACGATGCCAGCCGCGTGCCCGTGCCCGTGTGGCTGCAGCTGCCCGGCGAGCTGCACGGTAGCCTCGACGCCCTGCTGCAGCTGCAAGTGGCCGGCCCCAGCGGCCAGGGCGTGCCCATTCGTGAGCTGGTGACGGTGAGCGACACGCTGCGCGAGCAACCCATCTACCACAAGGACTTGCTGCCGGTGGATTACGTGCAGGGCGACATGGCCGGGCGCGTGGACAGCCCGCTGTACGGCATGTTCGCCATGCGCAGCGCCATCGCCGGCATTGCCGCGCCCGGCGGCGCGCTGCTCAAGGAAACCTTCGTTGCCCTGCCTGCCGACGCGCAGCGCGACTACACCCTGCGCTGGGACGGCGAATGGCGCATCACCTACGAAACCTTCCGCGACATGGGCGCCGCCTACGCCGTTGGCCTGGTGCTGATCTACCTGCTGGTGGTGGCGCAGTTTGGCTCCTACCTGACGCCGCTGATCATCATGGCGCCCATTCCGCTGACCGTGAT
The DNA here is from genome assembly GCA_021286965.1 of Comamonadaceae bacterium. Classification (GTDB taxonomy): domain Bacteria; phylum Pseudomonadota; class Gammaproteobacteria; order Burkholderiales; family Burkholderiaceae_C; genus Paenacidovorax. Next base: position 2,131 of record JAJTBK010000455.1, read on the forward strand.
TGGCGTCATGCCCGGGCACGCGCTGCTGGGCGCGCAGTTCACCGCCACCAGCATGATCGGCATGATCGCCCTGGCCGGCATCATCGTGCGCAACTCCATCTTGCTGGTCGATTTCATCCGCCTGCAGCAAGCGCAGGGAATGGCGCTGGCGCGCGCCGTGGTGCACGCCGTGGCCACGCGTACCCAGCCCATCGTGCTCACCGGGCTGGCGGCCATGATCGGCGCCTTCTTCATCCTGGACGACCCGATCTTCAACGGCCTGGCGATCGCGCTCATCTTCGGCATCTTGGTGTCCACGCTGCTGACGCTGATCGTCATTCCCACCCTGTACTACGCCGCTTACCACCGTAAGCCCACCCACCCCTGACCAGAGGAGCCCCCCATGCTGCCCAACTACGCCGAAATCATCAAAGACACCAGCGCCGCCGTTGCCAAACTGCGCGCCGACATTCCCGACACCCTCAAAGGCTTCACCGCCATGGCGCAGGCCGCCACCAAGGACGGCGCGCTCGACGCCAAGACCAAGGAGCTGATCGCCATCGCGCTCTCGGTCGGGGTGCGCTGCGACCCCTGCCTGGGCTACCACACCCAGGCCCTGGTCAAGCTCGGCTGCACGCGCGAGGAGTTGGCCGAGGCCCTGGGCATGGCCGTCTACATGGGCGGCGGCCCCTCGCTGATGTACGCCGCGCGCGCCAGCGAAGCCTTCGACCAGTTCGCCGCCCAGGCGCAAAAAACCACTGCCTGAGCCGCCGCCATGCGCCCTCTCCTGCATCCCCTGGCCCTGGCGGCGCTTGCCACCAGCCTGGCCGCCCTGCCCGGCCTGGCCGGGGCGATCGACCTCGCCAGTGCCTGGCAAGCGGCCCAGCAGCACGACAAGGAGCTGGCCGTGGCCCGCGCCGAGTACGCGCGCGCCCAGCCGCAGCGCGCGCAGGCGGCAGCGCTGTGGCGCCCGGGCGTGGCCCTCACGGCCACGGCCGGCCTGGGCACGAGCGAATCGCAGATGCAGGGCGCGCAGTTCTCCGCCCCCGGCATGGGCACGAACACCGGCGTCAACTTTGCCACCTCGGTGACCGGCAGCAGCGCCACACGCTGGGCGCTGCAGGCCAGCCAGCCGCTGTACCACCCCGAGCGCCGCGCCCAGCAGCAGCAGCTCAACCTGCAGGCCGACATGACCGAACTGCAGTGGCAGGCCCAATGGCAGCAGGCGCTGCTGCGCACCGTGCAGCGCTACCTGGACCTGGCGCTGGCACAGCAAACGCTGGCCGTCACGGCGCAGCAGCTGCAGGCGGTGCAAAACGCCCACGCCGAGGCGCAGGAGCGCTTTCGCATCGGCGCCAGCCCCATCACCGACCAGCACGAGGCCCAGGCCCGCCTGGCGGCCCTGCAGGCGCAGCAACTGGCAGCGCAGGTGCAGCTGGGCCTGCAAGAGCGCGCCCTGGCCGACAGCACCGGCCTGCCCGCTGCCGCGCTGCAGGCCCGGCTGCCCAGCGCCACCCTGCCCCCGCCGGCCCCGCTGGACGCATGGCAAGAGCGCGCCGCCCAGGGCAACCCGGGCATCCGCCTGCAGCAACTGGCGCTGGACGTGGCCCAGGCCGAGGTGGAGAAAAACCGCCGCAGCGCCTCCACCCGCGTCGAACTCGTGGCCCAGGCCGGGCAGGAGCGCATCCACGGCAGCGGCAGCTACGGCAGTGCGCAGAACAAAAGCCTCAACGCCCTGGTGGGCGTGCAGCTGAGCGTGCCGCTGTACACCGGCGGCTGGC
>JAJTBK010000457.1 GCA_021286965.1 Comamonadaceae bacterium
CTGGCCCCTGCACCGTGACGCGCACCTGGGCCCCGGCACGGAACAACTCCGGCGGGCGCACCATGGACTGGCGCAGCGCCTGCCCGGCCTGCAGCGGGCGCGCCGCCACCTGGCCGACCCAGGCTTCCGGGGTGGCAATGATGGCGGCAAAGTCAGCCGCCCAATCGACCTCTTCCTGCACGGCGTCGCTGGCCGTCAGCACCTTGCCGGCATTGACGTTGCCCGCCAGCACCCAGGCCGGGCCCCAGGCTTTGACGGTGATGGGCAAAAACACATTCCACTGCACCGTGCCTTCCACGCAGCGCAGCCCCAGGCGCGTGCGCCCCCACAGGCGCGAGCCTGCGGGCAGATAAGGCTCGACGCGTGCGCACGGCGCCAGGCGCAGGCGCGGATCGAGCTGGCCGACCTGCACCTCCATGCGCAGGCCCGCACCACTGGCCTGGGCTTGCTGCAAGGCGCTGTCGAGCCAGCGCTGCGTGGCCGGGCCGATGTCGGCCAGGGCATCGGGCGCAGGCGCCGTCTGCGCCGCCACGCCCAGCGCCCAGCCCAGCAGCAGGCCGGGCAGCGCACGGCGCAGCCAGCTCCAAAGAGGGGGTGAGAGGGATTTCATGGCAGCCTTCCAAACCGTAGCGGCTCTACAACGTCTGCACTGTAGCGGCGCACGCTGCAGCGCCATGGCGGAAATTGCGCAACCAAAGCGGCGTTCTTCGGGCTTTAGAAAAACGGGGCGACTTTCACAATCGCTGCACGACCCACCAGGCCCGAACAGAGGCACACCATGCTCGACAAGTTGACGCAACCACTGGCATTTCAAGGCAACGCGCTGCAGCTGCGCGCTGAGCGCCAGCGCATCATCGCGAGCAATATCGCCAACGCCGACACCCCCGGTTACGTAGCGCGCGATTTTCAGTTTGCCGACGCCCTGCGCGCCGCCACGGACGATGGCAACGCGCTGGCGCAAAAGCTCGGCAGCAATGGCGCCACCGACCCACGCCACATTCCCCTGCCCGCCGCCCGCAGCAGCGAGCCCCAGCCCGGCGCCCTGGGCTACGGCCTGCAGACCGAGCCCAGCATGGACAAGAACACCGTGGACATGGACCGCGAGCGCGCCAACTTTGTTGACAACTCGGTGCGCTACGAGGCGGCGCTGCGCTTCATCAACGGCAACGCCAAGACCATGCTCAGCGCCATTCAGGGCCAGTAAGCGCCATAAGGAGCCTCGCCATGTCGATGTTTTCCATCTTCAACGTCTCGGGCAGCGCCATCAGCGCCCAATCGCAGCGCCTGAACGTGGTCGCCAGCAACCTGGCGAACGTGGACGCCGTTGCCGGCCCCGATGGCCAGGCGTACAAGGCGCGCCAGGTGGTATTTCAGACGCAAACCATGGGCGACGACACCGCCGCCGGCGTGCGCGTCAGCCGCATCGAGGAAAGCCAGGCACCGGGACGGCGCGTGTTCGACCCGAGCCACCCGTCGGCCGACGGCGAGGGCTACGTCAACCACTCCAACGTCAGCGCGGTCGATGAGATGGTCAACATGATCTCGGCCTCGCGCTCGTACCAGAACAACGTCGAGGTCATGAACACCGCCAAGACGCTGCTGCTCAAGACCCTGCAGATGGGCCAGTAAACCGAAGGGGCCACGCCATGTTCATCTCTCCCATCGACACCAGCGCGCTCGACGCCGGC
>JAJTBK010000458.1 GCA_021286965.1 Comamonadaceae bacterium
CTGGTTCCAGGGCATGATCGAGACCCAGCGTGGGCGCAACGCCTTCCTCACGAGCGAAATCAAGGTGCTGGAAAACCAGATCAAGGAAATCGCCACCATTGAGGAGGAAATCGCCGCCCTGCGCGCGCGCCAGAAGGCGGTCGAGGATCTGCAGGCGGATCGCAACCTGCCGGTGCACATGCTCAACGAACTCGTCAAGCAGCTACCCGACGGTGTTTACATCACCAGCCTCAAGCAGGACGCCCAGGTCGTGACCATGACCGGCATGGCGCAGTCGAACGAGCGCGTCTCGGAAATGCTGCGCAACCTGGCGGACAACACGCCCTGGATTTCCAAGCCCGAGCTGGTCGAGATCGTCGCCGCTCAGGTGGCCCTGACTGCCCGCGACCAGCGCCGCGTGGCCTCGTTCAACCTGCGTTTCCGTCTCACGCGCCCCAGCGATGCCCAAAAGGGCGAGGGTGACAAGGGCGCTGCGGCAGCCAAGTAGGTGACACATGGCCTCCAAAAATAAAACCCCGTCCATCGACATGGCGCAGCTGCAGCAGCAGTTGCAAAAGCAATTTGCCAACCTCGATCCCAAAGACCCCTCGCTCTGGCCGCTGCTGCCGCGTGTGCTGCTGTGCGTGTTCATCGCCGTGGCGGTGGCCGTGGCGCTGTGGTTCGCCTGGCTGACCGACTACGAAGCCGAGCTCGATGCTGCGCGTGCCGAAGAAGTCACGTTGCGCCAGGACTACGAGAAAAAACTCCTCAAGGCCGTCAGCCTCGATCTGCTCAAGAAACAGCGCGAGCAGGTGCAGCAGTACGTGATCCAGCTTGAAAAGCAGCTGCCGAGCAAAGCTGAAATGGCGGCGCTCCTGTCCGACATCAACCAGGCAGGGTTGGGGCGCAGTCTGCAGTTTGAGCTCTTCCGTCCTGGCCAGGTGGTGGTGCGTGACTATTACGCCGAGTTGCCGATTGCCGTGCGTGTGACGGGCAAATACCACGACATTGGCGCTTTTGCCTCCGACGTTGCACACCTGTCGCGCATCGTCACGCTCAACAACCTGTCGCTGGCCCCGGCGACCAAGGACAGCGCCGGCGTCTTGACCCTGGACACCACGGCGCGCACCTTCCGCTACCTCGATCCTGAAGAGATCCAGGCACAGCGCAAAGCCTCAGAAGGGAAGAAACAATGAGCCGCGTCTTGAAATGCACCGCCCTGCTGTGCGCGGCAGTGGCACTGGCGGCCTGCGGCAGTAGCGACGAAGACGAGCTGCGCCAGTGGATGCAGGAGCAGCGCGCCAACGCACGCCCGCGCGTCATCCCGATCGAGGAGCCCAAGGAATTCAAGCCCCAGGACTACATCGGCAGCGGCGATGCCGACCCCTACAGCCCGCAGCGCCTGACCCAGGCCCTGCGCCGTGATTCGAACCAGACGGCATCCAACGCCGCCCTGATCGCACCAGAACTGGCGCGGCGCAAGGAGCCCCTGGAGTCCTTCCCGACCGATGCCATGACCATGGTCGGCTACTTGGTCAAGGCTGATGGGCCCACGGCCTTGCTCAAGGTCGATAACCTGATCTACCCGGTAAAGCGTGGCAATTACCTGGGTTTGAATTACGGAAAAATCGTCAAGATCTCCGAAACCGCGATTGAACTGCGGGAAATCGTGCAGGATTCGACCGGAGACTGGATAGAACGCCACACCACGCTGGACCTGCAAGAGGGTAAGCAAGAGGGGAAAAAATGATGAACACAACGACTCCAACGTTCAAGCGCTGCCTGGCGGTGCTCGGCTGGCTGGCCGCCAGCGGCCTGCCTTTGTCCGCCCTGGCGCAAAACGCCATCCAATCCATCACCGGCGCCCTGCAGGGCGGGGCCGAGGTCATCAAGGTGGATCTGGCCGAGCCCCTGAGCAGCCTGCCGACCGGCTTTGCCATCCAGTCGCCGGCGCGCATCGCCATCGACCTGCCGGGCGCGACCAACAGCGTCGGGCGCAACCTGGTCGATATCAACCAGGGCAACCTCAAAACCGTGAACATCGTTGAGGCCGGTGCGCGTGCGCGCCTGGTGCTCAACCTCAAGCAGCCCACCACCTACAAGGCCGAATTGCAGGGCAAGTCGCTGCTCATCACGCTCGATCCGGTCGTTGCTGGTACCGTGCCTGCCGCGACCAAGGTGAGCACGGTGTTCGCGCCAGATGCGAACACCGAGATCCTGCCCTTGCGCGACATCGATTTCCGCCGCGCCCCCGATGGCGCGGGCCGCATCGTCGTCAACCTCGCCAACAGCCAGGTCGGCGTCGATCTGCGCCAGCAAGGCAAGAGCCTGGTGGCCGAGTTCCTGCACAGCTCTCTGCCCGAGGGTCTGCGCCGCAAGCTCGATGTGTCCGATTTTGGTACCCCCGTGCAATTGGTGACCACCACCCAGCAGGGCGAGCGCGTGCGGATGCAGATCGATCCGCTCGGTGAATGGGAACACAACGCCTACCAGAGCGACACCCAATTCGTCATCGAGGTGCGCCAGAAGAAGCAGGATCTGAGCAAGCTCACCCAGGGCCCGGGGTTCTCGGGGGAGAAGCTGTCGCTCAACTTCCAGAACATCGAAGTGCGCTCGCTGCTGCAGGTGATTGCTGATTTCACCAACTTCAACATCGTCACCTCCGACACCGTCACCGGCTCGCTCACCCTGCGCCTGAAAGACGTGCCCTGGGATCAGGCCCTGCAGATCGTCATGGATTCCAAGGGCCTGGGAATGCGTAAAACCGGCTCCGTGCTCTGGATTGCGCCCAAGGACGAAATCGACGCCCGCACGAAGAAGGACTACGAGGCGGCGCAGACGATCCAGAAGCTTGAGCCGCTCAGAACCCAGGCGTACCAGATGAATTACGCCAAGGCGACGGAAATGGTCAAGCAATTGACCACGAACCAGAATGCCACGGCCGGTGGCGCCGCTGCCAGCACGGCACAACCAACACGCTTCCTGACCGAGCGTGGCTCCGCGATTGCCGAACCGCGCACGAACCAGCTCTTCGTCACCGACACCCCGAGCAAGCTCGAAGAAGTCAAGGCGCTGCTGGCCAAGCTCGACATTCCGATCCGCCAGGTGCTGATCGAGGCGCGCATCGTCGAGGCCCGCGACACCTTCGGCCGCTCGCTGGGCGTGCGCCTGGGCGCCACCGACCTGCGCGCCAACCGGGGCGGGGATGGCGGCTATGGCATTGGCGGCGGCAACCGCGTCGCCTGGGGCACCGACTACAGCAACGCCGTCAGCTCCAGCGGCGCCGGTGGCACGACCAATGCCACGGGCAACTTCGTCAACCTGCCGGCCAAGGTCAGCGGCGTGGACAGCGTGGGCTCATTCGCCCTGTCGATCTTCAACACCGCCGCCAACCGCTTCCTGACGCTGGAACTCTCGGCCATGGAAGCCGATGGCAAGGGCCGTGTCATCTCCAGCCCCCGCCTGATCACCGCCGACCAGACCAAGGCCTTGATCGAGCAGGGTAATGAGTTCCCGACCCAGGTCGTCGATGCCATGGGCGCCTACAAAATTGAATGGAAAAAGGCCGTCCTGAAGCTGGAGGTGACGCCACAGATCACCCCGGAAGGCAACATCATCATGGATCTGGACATCAACCGCGACAACCGGGGTGAAACCACGCCCTGGGGTATTGCCATCAACACCCGCCACGTCCACACCCAGGTCCTGGTGGAGAACGGCGGCACGGTGGCCATTGGCGGCATCTTCGAAATGGAAGAAACCAACCAGGAAAACAAAATTCCGGTGCTTGGCGACGTGCCTGTGGTAGGTAACCTCTTCAAGAGCCGTTCGCGGGATTCCGAGAAGCGTGAACTGCTGATTTTCGTCACGCCGAAGGTGATTTCCGAGCGTGCGGCCAACAACTGAAATTTTGATTGGGAGTGAACATGGCTAAGAAAATGGCAAAAGCGCTGTCGCTGGTGGCGTTGGCCGCAGCTTTGGCAGCTTGTGGTGGTGGCGGCGGCAATCCGGGGACGACGGGCCCCTCCACGGGGGGAACCAGTGGCGGTACCACCGGCGGCACCGGTGGTACTGGTGGTACCGGGACGACACCGATCGTGACCCAAGGTGCGGTGTCTGTACGGGTGTACAACCAACCCAAAGGGGTAGAGGCGCAAACCGACACGTTTTCGGCTTCGGATCTGACTGTCAAAGCCCGGGCCACGGTGCTCGATGCCAATGGGGCACCGCTGCCCAAGGCGATCGTGACTTTCTCCGAGACGGGGCCTGGATTGCTCGGCTTTATTCCGGACTCTGCGACGGCCATGACCAATGGCTCTGGCGTGGCCGAAATTGACCTGCGGGGGCTTAAGGAGGGGGCGACGCAATTGGTGGCCACGGTCACGCAGCCCGATTCGGCCGGCGTGGCCGGGGATGTGGCGGGGAAAATCCCGCTGTCGATCTCTGCGGCGACTGCCGTTGATCCGCAAACCTTGGTGTCGGCCATCAATTTTTCCAGTGCGAGCCCGGCGGATAAGTCGATCGTGATTGCGGGGGCCGGGGGCAATGGGCGTTCCGAGGTCGCCTTGTTGACGTTTACGGTCGTCGATGCTGGCGGTAGCCCGGTGGCAGGTGCCCAGGTGGATTTCGACGTCGTGCCCGCAGGCAGCGTGACGCTGCGCACTGCCAGCGCCAAGAGCAATGCTTCCGGGCAAGTCGTCGCTACGGTGAATTCGAAAGCTGATCCAGTGACGGTGACGGTGAATGCCACGGTGCACGGTAAGTCGATCAGCACGGCCTCCGATACGCTGACTGTGACCACCGGCACGGCGACTCAGCTGGGTTTTGATCTTTCGGCCTCCAAGTTCAACATGGACACCGATCTCTCCGGCGATGCCTCGACCCTGACGGTGCGTGTGGCCGATAAGAGTGGCAACCCGGTGGCCGACGGCCTTGCCATTGTCGCCCAGACCAACTATGGTGCCGTCGGCTCGTCGGCGCGCGGTGGCTGCACGACGCGTAACGGTAGCTGTACGGTCGATTTCACGGTCCAAAACCCTCGTCCGGTAGATGGCGTTCCGGCCACGGTGGTGTTTTCTACGCAAACTGGCCAGGGAACCTTGATCAGTGATACCTTGCAGTTGTCCATGACGTCTGCGGGTTGGCTCAATCTGTATGACGCTGGCACGAATACTCCCCGTACGGCACCGATCAACTTGGTGTTGGTGGATGCGGCCAGCTGCAAGTTCGGTGGCGTGGGTTTCTTGCTCGGGACGCCGGCGGGTTATCCGGCACCGGCGGGTACGACGGTGTCCGCGCGCTCGCGCAATGGCCTGGCCACGCCTACCGTGGTGGCCGGCTCGCCGACGTTGGATCGCGGTTTTTCCCGGACGGCGGTGGAGTTCTCTGCCTCTGGCAAGACGGGCAACCCGGCAGGCACGGATACCTGGGTGTTCCAATTCACTGCCGGCCCGAGCAAGGCGACACGTGTCATCAGCCTGGATGTGAACGTGCCTGGCTGCTGATGAGATTGATGGCCCGCCCTGCTCCCTTGGATGGGGTAGGCTGGGCATCGGCTGTTGTTGTCACCATCCCCGGCCCCGCCGGGGATTTTTTTATTCTTTCTCCCCATGATCGTCCTCGTAGGTATGCCCGGTTGTGGCAAATCGACCATTGGTCGGCATCTGGCGCGCCGGCTGGGCCAGGAATTTGGTGATTCGGATGCGGTCATCGAGCAGCGCCTGGGCTGCAGCATTCGCAGTTATTTCGACCGCGAGGGCGAAGAGGCTTTTCGTGATGTCGAACAGGCCGTGCTGGCTGAGTTGTTGGCCCAGGGCGCCATGGGCGTGCTTGCCACCGGCGGTGGCGCCGTGCTGCGCGCGGCCAACCGCGCGGCGCTGCGCCAAGCGGCGCAGGTGGTGTACCTGCGGGCGACGCCGGAGGAGATTTTTCGCCGCATCAAGCACGACCAGCGCCGGCCGTTGCTGCAGGTGGCCAACCCGCTGCAGCGCCTGCGCGAGTTGTTTGCGCAGCGCGATCCGCTGTACCGCGAGGTGGCGCACAGCACCGTCGATGCCGGCCACGGCACGGCGCAGATGGTGGTCAACCTGATTGCCATGCAGCTCGAACAGGCACAATGGGCCGCCGGCGCACCGCCTGCCACGCCGGCATCACCGTAACCCCTCTTTGGGCCTGCCCCTTTTTCTCCCATGTCCCGCCTTTTGCACAGCGTTTCGATTGATCTGGACGCGCGCAGCTACCGCATTGCCATTGGCAGCGGCTTGCTGGCCGACCCCGCCACCTACGACGGCCTGCCCGCTGCGCGCAGCGCCCTCATCGTCAGCAACACCACCGTTGCGCCCCTGTATGCGGCGCACCTGCGCGCCGCCCTGGCCGGGCGCTACGCGCACATCCACGAGGTGCAGCTGCCCGATGGCGAGGAATTCAAAAACTGGCAGACCCTGCAGCAGATTTTTGATGCCCTGCTGGCGCAGGAATGCGACCGCAAGACCGTGCTCTTTGCCCTGGGCGGCGGCGTGGTGGGCGACATGGCCGGCTTTGCCGCCGCCAGCTACATGCGCGGCGTGCCCTTTGTGCAGGTGCCGACGACGCTGCTGGCGCAGGTCGATTCCTCGGTCGGCGGCAAAACCGCCATCAACCACCCGCTGGGCAAGAACATGATCGGCGCCTTCTACCAGCCGCAGCAGGTGGTGTGCGACCTGGACGTGCTCGCCAGCCTGCCGCCGCGCGAGTTCAGCGCCGGCCTGGCCGAAGTCATCAAATACGGCCCGATTGCCGACATGGCGTTTTTCGACTGGCTGGAGCAGCACATGGACGCGCTGGTGGCGCGCGACGGCGCCGCCCTGGCCCACGCCGTGCGCCGCAGCTGCGAGATCAAGGCCGAGGTCGTCGGCCAGGACGAACGCGAAACCGGCCTGCGCGCCATCCTCAACTTCGGCCACACCTTCGGCCACGCCATCGAGGCCGGCATGGGCTACGGCGCCTGGCTGCACGGCGAAGGCGTGGGCGCGGGCATGGTGATGGCGGCCGCGCTGTCGCAGCAGCTTGGGCTGGTCGATGCGGCCTTTGTGCAGCGCCTCACGGCCCTGGTGCAGCGCGCCGGCCTGCCGGTGCGCGCGCCGCAGCTCGACGCCCAGGACAACGCTGGGCGCTACCTGCAGCTCATGCGCGTGGACAAGAAGGCCGAGGCGGGCGAGATCCGCTTCATCGTCATCGACGGCCCGGGCCGCGCCGCCCTGCGCAGCGCCCCCGACGCCCTGGTGCGGGCCGTGATCGACACCTGTTGTGCTACATAAACAATAGCTGCTTGCGCTGACTGCGCAAGTGTTGGAGCCTGATTTGACCACTATTCTGGCCCCCTACGCCTGCGACCCGGCGCGCACCCGGGGGCGGCGCCACCCCGAGCCCGCCGCGCCCACGCGCAGCGACTACCAGCGCGACCGCGACCGCATCGTGCACAGCACGGCGTTCCGGCGCCTGGTGTACAAGACCCAGGTGTTCCTCAACCACGAGGGCGACCTGTTTCGCACCCGGCTGACGCATTCGCTGGAGGTGGCGCAGCTCGCGCGCTCGATTGCGCGCACCCTGCAGCTCAATGAAGACCTGGTCGAGGCCATCTCCCTGGCGCACGACCTGGGCCACACGCCGTTTGGCCACGCCGGGCAGGACGCGCTCAACGCCTGCATGGCCGACTTTGGCGGCTTCGAGCACAACCTGCAAAGCCTGCGCGTGGTGGACCATCTGGAGGAGCGCTACCCTGCGTTCGATGGGCTGAACCTGACCTTCGAGACGCGCGAAGGCATCCTCAAGCACTGTTCGCGCGCCAATGCCGAGCTGCTGCAGGCGCGCGAGCCCGGTGGAGTGGGGCAACGCTTTTTGCTCGGGCAGCGCCCGAGCCTGGAGGCGCAGCTGTGCAATCTGGCCGACGAAATCGCCTACAACGCGCAC
>JAJTBK010000091.1 GCA_021286965.1 Comamonadaceae bacterium
GTTTTTGCGGCGTGGCGTTCGTACCCGCAAGGAGCTTTCAATGGCGAAGAAAATCGTCGGCTTCATCAAGCTGCAAGTGCCAGCTGGTAAGGCCAATCCCTCTCCCCCGATCGGTCCCGCACTGGGCCAGCGTGGCCTCAACATCATGGAATTCTGCAAGGCGTTCAACGCCCAGACCCAAGGTGTCGAGCCCGGCCTGCCCCTGCCCGTGGTGATCACCGCGTTTGCTGACAAGAGCTTCACCTTCGTCATCAAGACGCCGCCGGCCACCGTGCTGATCAAGAAGGCCATCAAGCTGGACAAGGGCTCCTCCAATCCCCTGAAGGCCAAGGTCGGCAAGATCACGCGCGCACAGCTCGAAGAGATCGCCAAGACCAAGCTCAAGGACATGAACGCCGCCGACGTGGATGCCGCTGTGCGCACGCTGGCTGGTTCTGCCCGTTCCATGGGCGTGACGGTGGAGGGCCTCTGAGATGGCAAAGCTGACCAAGAAACAAAAGGCCCTGCAGGGCAAGGTGGACGCCACCCGTCTGTACCCCTTCCCCGAGGCCGTGGCCCTGGTGAAGGAGGCTGCGACTGCCAAGTTCGATGAGTCCATCGACGTGGCCGTGCAGCTGGGCGTGGATGCCAAGAAGTCTGATCAGGTGGTGCGTGGCGCCGTCGTGCTGCCGCACGGCACGGGCAAGACCACCCGCGTGGCCGTGTTCGCCCAAGGTGCCAAGGCCGAAGAAGCCAAGGCTGCCGGCGCCGACATCGTCGGCATGGACGACCTGGCTGCCATGGTCAAGGCGGGTGACATGCCGTTCGACGTCGTCATCGCTGCACCGGACGCCATGCGCGTCGTCGGTACCCTGGGTCAGATCCTGGGCCCGCGCGGCCTGATGCCCAACCCCAAGGTTGGCACCGTGACGCCCGACGTGGCCACGGCCGTGAAGAACGCCAAGGCGGGTCAGGTGCAGTTCCGCGTCGACAAGGCCGGCATCATCCACGGCACGATTGGCCGCCGCTCGTTCGACAACGACAAGCTGCAAGCCAACCTGGCTGCCCTGATCGACGCCCTGAACAAGGCCAAGCCCGCAACCAGCAAGGGGCTGTACCTGCGCAAGGTGGCGGTGTCCTCGACCATGGGTGTCGGCGTGCGCGTCGAAACCCAATCCATCGCAGCCTGATTGCGATAAATCTTGAAACGTCCGCAAGGGCGTTTCAGTGGTGGGCCGGTGTTGTGCGCAATGCCGGGCCATCCAAGACCGTTGGTGTGCAGATGGGCTGCACTTAAACCCGAATGGGCCAACGCAGATGGCGATCCCGCTGCAGATGGAATATTCCTGACAACAGTTGGTCGCTGCAACCCAAGAGCGCGCACGGCGGATTTATCCAAAGTGCGCATATGAAGGAGTAGACCTTGAGTCTTAATCGCAGTGAGAAAGAAGCGGTCATCAATGAAGTGACCAGCCTCGCCGCTAAAGCTCAAACGCTCGTGATCGCGGAGTACCGTGGCATCACGGTCGCCGACATGACCAAACTGCGCGTTGCCGCTCGCAGCCAAGGCGTTTCCCTGAGTGTTCTGAAGAACACCCTGGCACGCCGCGCTGTGGCAGGTAGCCCGTTTGACGTGGTGGCAGACCAGATGACCGGCCCGCTGGTCTATGGCTTCTCCGAAGACGCTGTGGCCGCCGCCAAGGTGGTGGCCGATTTCGCAAAGACCAACGACAAGCTGGTCATTCGCGGTGGCGCTTTCGGTGGCAAGGCCCTGGACGTGAACGGCGTGAAGCAGCTGGCAAGCATCCCTTCCAAGGAAGTGCTGCTGGCCCAGCTGTGTGGCTTGCTGATGTCGCCGATGTCCCGTACCGCCGTGGTGCTGGGCGCTCTGGCGGCCAAAAAAGGCGAAGGCGAAGCGGTTGCCGCTTAAAGCGTGCACACCCATCGCAACCCCCAACCAATTGTTTAGGAAATAAAAATGGCATTCGATAAAGACGCATTCTTGACCGCTCTGGACAGCATGACGGTTCTGGAACTCAATGACCTGGTCAAGGCCATTGAAGAGAAGTTTGGCGTGTCCGCCGCTGCTATGGCTGCTCCCGCTGCTGGCGGCGCTGCTGGCGGCGCTGCTGCTGCTGAAGAGAAGACCGAATTCAACGTCGTGCTGACCGAAGCCGGCGCCAACAAGGTCTCCGTCATCAAGGCCGTGCGCGAAATCACCGGCCTGGGCCTGAAGGAAGCCAAGGATCTGGTGGACGGCGCTCCGAAGAACGTCAAGGAAGGCGTGGCCAAGGCTGACGCTGAAGCTGCCGTCAAGAAGCTGGTGGAAGCCGGCGCCAAGGCCGAACTCAAGTAATCGGGTTTGCCTTTGCGGGCTGGAGGTCTTGTCAAAAAGGCCTCCAGCCTTTGGTGCTTATGGGAATAGTTTCCAGAGCGCACCAGCAAGCGGCTGCATTCGTGCCGGCTGCTTGCTAGTGTCTTCTGAACCGTCCGACAGCGGAAGATGCCTTGGTTCGGGCGATGTGCAACGCATCGCCGTCCGCCATGGTTGGTAGTGGCCAACCGCCAAGCCCGCGAAACATGCCAATTTCGCGGGGCAGTCGTCGAAGACCTCATTCCATGTCTTTGCCCGGAGATCTCATGGCCCAAACATCCACGTACAGCTACACCGAACGCAAGCGCATCCGCAAGAGCTTCGGTAGCCGTGACAGCGTGCTCGAAGTGCCTTACCTGCTGCAGATGCAGCGGGATGCCTATACCGCCTTCCTGCAAGCCCACACCCCCCCGAAGAAACGCAGCAACGACGGCCTGCAGGCCGCGTTCGATTCGGCGTTCCCGATCGTCTCGCACAACGGCTTTGTCGAGATGAAGTTCGTCGAGTACAACCTGGCCAAGCCGGCGTTCGACGTGCGCGAATGCCAGACCCGGGGCCTGACCTTCGCCTCCGCCGTGCGCGCGCGCGTGCAGCTCATCATCTACGACCGTGAATCTTCCACGTCGCAGAACAAGGTGGTCAAGGAAGTCAAGGAGCAAGAGGTGTACATGGGCGAAGTGCCGCTCATGACCGACAAGGGCTCGTTCATCATCAACGGCACCGAGCGCGTCATCGTCTCGCAGCTGCACCGCTCGCCGGGCGTGTTCTTTGAGCACGACAAGGGCAAGACGCACAGCTCGGGCAAGTTGCTGTTCTCGGCACGCATCATCCCCTACCGTGGCTCCTGGCTCGATTTTGAGTTCGACCCGAAGGACATCCTGTACTTCCGCGTCGATCGCCGCCGCAAGATGCCGGTCACCATTCTGCTCAAGGCCATCGGCCTGAACAACGAGCAGATCCTGGCGCATTTCTTCGTCAACGACAACTTCCGCCTGATGGATTCGGGTGCGCAGATGGAGTTCGTCGCCGATCGCTTCAAGGGCGAGGTGGCGCGTTTTGACATCACCGACAAGTCGGGCAAGGTCGTCATCGCCAAGGACAAGCGCATCACCGCGCGCCACACGCGTGAACTCGAACAGTCCGGTACCACCCACGTCAGCGTGCCCGAAGACTTCCTGCTCGGGCGCGTGCTGGCGCGCAACATCATAGATGGCGACACCGGCGAGATCGTCGCCAAGGCCAACGAAGAGCTGACCGACGCGCTGCTCAAGAAGCTGCGCAGCAGCGGCGTGCAGGAAATCCAGTGCCTGTACACCAACGAGCTCGATCAGGGCGCGTACATGTCGCAAACCCTGCGCATCGACGAAACCGCCGACGAGAATGCGGCCCGCGTCGCCATCTACCGCATGATGCGCCCGGGCGAGCCGCCGACGGAAGACGCCGTGCAGGCCCTGTTCCAGCGCCTGTTCTACAACGCCGACACCTATGACCTGTCGCGCGTCGGTCGCATGAAGTTCAACGCCAAGATCGGCCGCGACGAGTCCACCGGCCCGATGGTGCTGTCCAACGACGACATCCTGTCCGTGGTCAAGATCCTGGTCGATCTGCGCAACGGCAAGGGCGAGGTGGACGATATCGACCACCTGGGCAACCGCCGCGTGCGCTGCGTCGGCGAACTGGCCGAGAACCAGTACCGCACCGGCCTGGCACGTATCGAAAAAGCCGTGAAGGAACGCCTGGGCCAGGCCGAGCAAGAGCCGCTCATGCCGCACGACCTGATCAACTCCAAGCCGATTTCTGCGGCGCTCAAGGAGTTCTTCGGCGCCTCGCAGCTGTCGCAGTTCATGGACCAGACGAACCCGCTGGCCGAGATCACGCACCAGCGCCGCGTCTCGGCCCTGGGCCCGGGCGGTTTGACGCGCGAGCGCGCCGGCTTCGAGGTGCGCGACGTGCACGTGACCCACTACGGCCGCGTCTGCCCGATCGAAACGCCGGAAGGCCCGAACATCGGCCTGATCAACTCCCTGGCCCTGTACGCCCGCCTGAACGAGTACGGTTTCATCGAAACCCCGTACCGCCGCGTGGTCGATGGCAAGGTGACGATGGAGATCGACTACCTCTCGGCCATCGAAGAGGGCAAGTACATCATCGCCCAGGCCAACGCCACCCTGGACAAGGACGGCAAGCTGATTGGCGACCTGGTGAGCGCACGCGAAAAGGGCGACTCCACCCTGGTGTCCGCCGAGCGCGTGCAGTACATGGACGTGTCGCCGGCGCAGATCGTCTCGGTGGCCGCGTCCCTGGTGCCCTTCCTGGAGCACGACGACGCCAACCGCGCACTGATGGGCGCCAACATGTCGCGCCAGGCCGTGCCCGTGCTGCGTCCGGAAAAGCCCATGGTCGGCACCGGCATCGAACGCGTGGCAGCCGTCGATTCGGGCACCGTGGTCACGGCGCGCCGTGGCGGCGTGGTCGATTACGTCGATGCCACCCGTATCGTGATCCGCGTCAACGACACCGAGGCCGTGGCCGGTGAAGTCGGCGTGGACATCTACAACCTCATCAAGTACCAGCGCTCCAACCAGAACACCAACATCCACCAGCGCCCCATCGTCAAGCGCGGTGACGTGCTGGCCAAGGGTGACGTGGTGGCCGACGGCGCTTCGACCGACCTGGGCGAGATAGCCATCGGCCAGAACATGCTGATCGCCTTCATGCCCTGGAACGGCTACAACTTCGAGGATTCGATCCTGATCAGCGAGCGCGTGGTGGCCGAAGACCGCTACACCTCGATCCACATCGAAGAACTCGTGGTCATGGCGCGCGACACCAAGCTCGGCGCCGAAGAAATCACGCGCGACATCCCGAACTTGAGCGAAACCCAGCTCAATCGCCTCGACGAGTCCGGCATCATCTACGTCGGCGCCGAAGTGCAGCCCGGCGACACGCTGGTCGGCAAGGTCACGCCCAAGGGCGAGACCACGCTCACGCCGGAAGAAAAGCTGCTGCGCGCCATCTTCGGCGAGAAGGCGTCCGACGTGAAGGACACCTCGCTGCGCGTGGATCAGGGCTCGCAAGGCACCGTGATCGACGTGCAGGTTTTCACCCGCGAAGGCATCCAGCGCGACAAGCGTGCGCAGCAAATCATCGACGATGAATTGAAGCGCTTCCGCCTCGATCTGAACGACCAGCTGC
>JAJTBK010000021.1 GCA_021286965.1 Comamonadaceae bacterium
CCTGGCTGAATTTTTCAAACACCTTCTCGTGCAGCTGCGGTGCAATGCCGCAGCCGGTATCACGCACCCGCAGCTGCAGCCACTGGCCGTCAGCGGCCAGCTCGGCCTCCAGGGTGATGCTGCCGACGGTGGTGAACTTGATGGCGTTGGAGAGCAGGTTGCACAGAATCTGCTTGAGCTTGAGGCGGTCGGTGTACAGCTGCAGCGGCAAATCGCTGGCGCAATGCAGCTGCAAGGTCAGCGCCTTGGCCACGGCACTGACGCGAAACAGCTGCGTGACTTCGGTCAGCAAGGGCCGCAGCTCGACCTGCTCGGGGTGGACGGCCATGGCGCCGGCCTCGATCTTGGCCAGATCCAGGATTTCGGTCAGCAGGGCGTTCAGGTGCTCCGCACCCTGGCGGATCAGGGCCGCCTGCTCGCGCGTCTTGGCCTCCTGGCTGCGCCGCTCCAGCAGCTCGGCAAAGCCCCGGATACTGGTCAGGGGCGTGCGCAGCTCGTGCGACATGGCGGCCAGGAATTCGCTCTTGGCCTGGTTGGCCTGCTGCGCCTGGGCCTCGCTGCGCTGCAGCTGCGCGTGGCTGTGTGCCAGGCGCTCGATGCTGCCCAGGAAGACGATGACGAAGCCCAGCACCGCCACCGTCAAGGCCAGCGTCAGGGCCAGGACGATGTTGCGCGTGGCGCGCCAGGCGGCAAACGCCTCTTGCTGCGAGGTGCCAGTCAGCACCACCAGCGGGTAGGCGCCCACCCGGCTAAAGCCGATGATGCGCTCCTGCCCATCGGCCGAGGGCGACAGCAACGCCCCCTCATGCTGCGCGCGCAGCTGCTGCACCAGGCTGGCGGGCAGGGGCTTGTCGATATCGAGGCGCTGCTGGTCGATGACCCGCACCCGAATGCCGCCATCGAGCCCGGCCAGCACCACGCCGCCGGCATTGCCCAGGGCCACGCCCTGGTAGACGCTAACGAAATGCTCCTGGTTCAGCGACGCCACCACCACCCCCAGCGTGCCGCCATCAGCCCCGGCAATGCGGCGCGAGAGCTGGATCGTCCACTTGCCCGAGACCTTGCCCTGCAGCGGCTGGCTGATGAACAGCCCCTGGTGCAGCATGGGCTGCAGCTGCGGCACCTGGGCCGCAGGCAACAGGTGCACGCGCACGTGGTCGCGCTCCAGCAGGTTCACCCGCTGGCCGCGCACACCGTCCGGGTCGAGGTTGCTGGCAATGAAGCGCCCATCGGGCCCCACCAGGGACAGCTGCGTCAGAATGTCCGGCGCCATGCCGGTTTCGTTGGTGATGCGCACAATGGCAGCACCATCGAGGCTGCCGTTGCGTGCCTCTTCTGCCAGGCGCGACATGGCCTGGTCCACGGTGGCAATGATGCGCAGCGTGTGCTCCTGCAGCGCCAGCGCCGTGTTGCGGTTCTGGCGCAGTTCGGCGTCCAGGGTTTCCTGCCACTGCCAATGCAGCAGGCCGACGATGGTGACCCAGGCCCCCAGCAGCACCAGGGCGCTGAACGAAAACGCAGCCAGGGAATAACCCCGGGCCGGGCCATCAGGACGCCAACGCCACAGCGCAGAGAAGTTCATAGCAACGCCGCCGGCATGGTATCGGTGTAGCCGGCGCTCGGCAGGTGGATGTGGAACACGGCGCCGCCCTCGTTGGCGTTGCTGGCATGGATGCGCCCACCGTGGGCGGTGACGATTTTCTGGCAGATCGCCAGCCCCAGCCCGGTACCGCCGGCGCCGTCACGCGTCTGGCTCGACTGCACGAAGGGCTGGAAAATGCTCTCGAGCTCGGCCGTCGGAATGCCGGGGCCCTGGTCGTGCAGGCTGACATAGATGCTGTGCTCATCGGGCATCTGTGCGTGCACGCGCAGGCTGCTGCCTGCGGGCGAGAACTTGATGGCATTGGCCAGCACGTTGCGCACCACCTGGGCAAAGCGCACCGGATCGACCTTGGCCACCAGCGGCGCACGCCCGAGCTGCAGCTGCAGCTGCAGTTGCTTGGCCTGCAGCTGCGGCGCCAGCTCGGCACCCACATCTTCGATGATGTCGCGCACGTCGTGGCGGTCGAACTGGAAGGCGCCGACCACGCTCTCGATCTTGGCCAGGTCCAGCAGGTCGTTCACCAGGATCAGCATCCGCTCGCCGGCGGCGTGGATGTCCTCGAACATGCCCGCCAGCTTGGGCTGCTGGCGCCCACGCGCCACCCCCAGCTCCGAAAAGCCCAGGATCGACTGCAGCGGCGTGCGCAGCTCATGGCTGATGTTGGCAACGAACTCGCTCTTGGCCGTCATCGCCTGCTCCGACAGGTGGCGCGCCGCCAACAGGTCGGTGACGTCCATCTTCACCACCAAAATGGCCTGCAACTGTCCTTGGGCCGAGCGCAGGCAGACCTTGGTCACCTGCACGTCGCACCAGCTGCCATCGGGGCGCTGCAGGCGCTCCTGGTAACACACCGGGCCGCCGCTGGCGAGCAGTTCTTCGCTGTGCGCATCGTAGGCCTGTGCCTCTTGTGGCGGCAAAAAATCCTGGTTACGCCGCCCCAGCACCTCGCTGCGCGGCAGGCGCATGAAAGCCTCCCAGGCGGGGTTGACGGAGAGAAAGCGCCCCTGCAAATCCGTCACCCCCATGGGCAGGGGATTGGCCTGCAGCAGCTGCTGCGCATACGCCAGCTGCTCGTGCAGCTGCGCCTGGGCCGCCAGCAGGGCCGTCACGTCCACGGCGCTGCCGGCAAAACCGCGCAGGCGCCCTTCGGGCGTGCGCAGTGGCACGACGGAAATATCGAGGGTACGCACTTCGCCCTCGCTCCCCGGCACGCAGACCTGGGCGGTGCGCACGCCCTCGGTGCGGGCAGGGTTGAACAACGCATCGACGGCGGCCTGGCACTCGGGACACACCAGCTCGCGCAGATGGCGTCCACGCGCCAGTTCCGGGCTTTGGTGCGCCAGCACCTGCCAGCGCGAGTTCACAAGGCGGATCTGGCCCTGCACGTCGGTGCGGAAGATCAGCTCCTGCACACTCTTGAACAGCAGCGACAGCTCCTGCTCGCGCCGTGCCGTCTCCTGCAGCGCCGCATCACGCTCGCGCTGCGCCTGCGCCTTGCCGCGTGCATTGCGCCAGGCGCTGGCCGTCATGCCGCCAGCCAGGGTCAGCGCCAGCAGCATGAACACCAGCGGTGCGCGCTGCCCCCGCAGCCACAGCCGCAGCGTGGCGGCATAGGGCTCCTGCACCACCACCGCCAGCGGCTGGGTGCCCGAGCGGTGCCAGGCCAGCAGCGGTTGGCGGTCGAGCATGTGCCCCGGGCCGCTGCTACCACGGTGCCCCTCGGCCGGCAGGGGCAGCGCCTTGGCATCGCTGCTGCCGCCGACCTGGCTGAGCAGGCGGCCATCGTCGAGCTGCAAGCGCACCAGCGTGCCGTTTTCGCTCAGGTCGATGAGCTGCTGCTGGTACACGGCCAAGGCATCGGGGTTGAGCTGGGCCACCAGCAGCACGTGGTGCAGCGGCGTCAGCTGCACCCGGCGCAGCAGCGGGATGTAGCCCAGGCCCGACGGCGGCGGGCTCTGCTGCGGCGGCTGCACCAGGCCGCGCCCGGCTTGCCAGGCGCCAATCACCATGCGCTCGCTGCTCGGGGATTGGGGCAACAGCTGCTGCAGATTGACGCGCCCGCCCTGGTCGCTGGCCTGGGTGGACCGCAGCACCCGCCCCTGCGCATCCAGCAGCGCCAGGCTGCGCAGGAACGGCAGGCTCTGCAGGTAATACGCCTGCTGCGCCTGCAGCCGATCGAGCAGCAGCGCCGGCAACGCTGGCGCCACCGGCGCCGCATCGGTCAGGGTGGCGGCCAGGTTGTCCAGCGCCAGGTTGCCAGCCTCAAACACCTGGCTGGCATGGGCCTCGAGCACGCTGGCCAGCAGCTCCAGGCGCTGGCGCTCGCGCTGCTGGGTTTGCAACAGGTCGCGCCCCATGAGCGCGCCGGTGCTCAGGATGATGCCCAGCACCAGCAGCCCGCCGCCGAGCAGCACACGATGGCTGGTCGATTGCAGCCACCGCTTCCAGGGCAAGGTGGTGGAGGGCACAGGGCGCAGCGGGGCAGGAGGCTTCATGGAGCGAGAGGGGCGTGGAGAACGATCGTGTTGGCGGCTAAGGACGCAACATGTCCTGCAGCCCGTAGCGCTGCGCCGCCTGGGCCAGGCGGCCATCCTTGCGGATGCGGGTGACGAAGTCGTTGAGCACCTGCAGCCACTGCGCATCGCCGAGCTGGCAGGCGTAGCCGTAGGGCAGCGGGTAAAACGGCTGCGGCGATGCCAGGCGCACGGCCCAGTCGGAATGCCGCACCAGGGTCTGGCTGTAGGGGTAGTCGGTCATGAAGACGTCGATGCGCCCGGCCTGCAGCTCGCGCTCGCGCGTCTGCGGCGGCGCCAGGCGCACCAGCTGCGCATGGCGCAGGCGTTCCTGCATCACCGGCTCCATGAACGAGCCCACCAAAACACCCACCTGGATGCCTGGCTGGTCGATGTCGGCCCATTGGCGCACGACGCGGTTGGTGCGGGTGGTGATGGCGTAGATGTCGCCGTGCAGGTAGGGGGCGGTAAAGGCCATGGCCTGCAAGCGCTGGGGCAGTATGGCGACGCCGGTCATGGCAACGTCGCAGCGGCCGCTGTTCAGGTCCTGCGCCAGGTTCGGCAGCTGGGTATCGACGAACACCACCTGCAGCTGCAGATCCTCGCCCAGCGCCCTCGCCAGTTCGATGTCCAGCCCCTGCAGCTCCCCCGAGCGCGGCTCGCGCCAGCTGATGCCCTGGTAGGCCGGCCAGACGCACACCTTGACCTCCTTGCCCGATTGCACCCGCGCCAGCACCTCACCCGCCTGCCCGGCCGCAGCCAGGCACAGCCCGGCAGCAGCCAGGGCCAGGCGGCAGCACCATGTCAGCAGGCGGCTCATGGCTGCGGGCTTTCGGCTTGCACCAGGTCGGCAAAGCTCATGCGGCATTCGGTCACGCGCAGGCGCAGGGCCTCGAGTGCCTCCAGGTGCTCAAGAAAGCAATCGACCACGGTGGGGTCGAACGCCCGCCCCCGCTGCTCGCGCAGCATCTGCAGCGCAACGTCGCTGCTGAATGCGGGGCGGTAGACGCGGTCCATGGTCAGGGCGTCGTAGAAATCGACCACGCTGACGATACGCCCGGACAGGGGGATGCCCTCCCCCGCCAGCTGGCGCGGGTAGCCCTGGCCGTCCCAGCGCTCGTGGTGCGTCAAGGCCACCTCGGCAGCGAGCTGGAACAGCGCGATGCGCGACTTGCCCAGCATGTCCGCGCCCAGGGCGGCGTGGCGGTTCATGATCTGGCGCTCCTCGGGCGTGAAGCTGCCGGGCTTCTTGAGCACGCTGTCGGGAATGCCGATCTTGCCCACGTCGTGCATGGGCGCGGCCTTGCGCAGCAG
>JAJTBK010000104.1 GCA_021286965.1 Comamonadaceae bacterium
TGTATTCCGAGGCCCTGGCGGCGCTGCGTGCGCAGCATGGCTACGCGCCGGCGCTGCTGGCCGTGACCGGCACCAATGGCAAGACCACCGTCACCTCGCTCACGGCGCAGCTGGTGGCGCAGGCCGGGCGCAGCGTGGCCGTGGCCGGCAACATCGGGCCGACGCTGCTCGACACCCTGGCGGCGCGCATCGCGGCGCAGGATTTGCCCAGCACCTGGGTGCTGGAGCTGTCGAGCTTCCAGCTCGACGGCGTGCAGGGCTTTGAGCCGACGGCGGCAGCGGTGCTCAACCTGACGCAAGACCACCTCGACTGGCACGGCAGCATGGCCGCCTACGGCGCGGCCAAGGCGCGCATCTTTGGCCAGGGTGCGCTCATGGTGCTCAACCGCGAGGACGCCGCCGTCATGGCCATGTTGCCGCCGGCGGTCAAGGTCAAGCTGCAAAAGCCGCAGCTGCGCGCCCACGTCACCTTTGGCGCCGACCTGCCGCAGCGCCCCGGCGACTACGGCCTGGAAAGCGTCAACGGCATGACCTGGCTGGTGCGTGCGCACGCCGCCGACGAGACCGTGCGCCGCAGCAAGGTGTACGAACAAGAGCTGCACCTGCAGCGCCTGATGCCCGCCGATGCGCTGCGCATTCGCGGCCGCCACAACGCCTGCAACGCCCTGGCGGCGCTGGCGCTGGCGCAGGCGGCGGGCGCCAGCCTGGCCGACATGCTCTACGGCCTGCGTGAATACCGGGGCGAGCCGCACCGCGTCGAGCCCATCGGCAGCGTCGATGGCGTGGAGTATTTCGACGACAGCAAGGGCACGAATGTGGGCGCCACCGTGGCCGCACTCACGGGGCTGGGCGCCGAGCGGTGCCTGGTCGTCATCCTGGGGGGCGACGGCAAGGGGCAGGATTTCTCGCCCCTGGCCGCGCCCCTGGCGCGCTACGCGCGGGCGGCGGTGCTGATCGGGCGCGACGCCCCGGCCATCCGCGCCGCCCTGCACGCGGGCGAGCCGCTGCTGCTCGACGCTGCGACGCTGGAGCAGGCCGTGGCCCTGGCGGCGGCGCAGGCGCAGCCGGGCGATGCCGTGCTGCTCTCGCCCGCCTGCGCCAGCCTGGACATGTTCCGCGACTACGCGCACCGCGCCCAGGTGTTCGTGCAGGCCGTGCAGGCGCTGGCGCACGCAGCCGGGCAAGACCTGGGGGGTAGCCTGTGAGCCTGCGCCCCAGCCCCCTGCTTGCGCGCATGGCCGCCTGGTTTGGCGCGCTGCCGGCCAAGGCCGCCGACCGCCTGCCGGTGCGCATTGGCGGCATGGAGTACCGCCAGACCTCGGCCACGCCGGCGCATGTGCTGGGCTTTGACCAGGTGCTGGTATGGGTCGTGGTGGCGCTGCTGGCCTGGGGGCTGGTGATGGTGTATTCGGCCTCCATCGCCATGCCGGACAACCCGCGCTTTGGCAAGATCGCGCCGTTTCACTTCCTCACGCGCCACATCATGGCGCTGGTGATGGGTTTCGTCGCCGCCTTGCTGGCGTTCCAGATTCCGATGAAGAAGTGGGAGCGCGTGGCGCCCTGGCTTTTCGTCACCGCCCTGGTGCTGCTCATTGCGGTGCTGAGCCC
>JAJTBK010000063.1 GCA_021286965.1 Comamonadaceae bacterium
CTTCGCAGTAGTCGCCACAGAGCATGAGGATTTTTTTCGCTGCCATTGCTGGTCTCCTGGTGTGAATCGGCACGGGCATTGTGGCCGTCCAGGGGGGCGTCTGGGTGTTATCCGGCTACTACGGGCGGGCGCAGATCGGGAGCAGGGTAGAGAAACGCCTGCTGCGGTCTTGGCCGCAGTGCGCCGGCCCTCAGCGGGAGAGGGATCTGTCGCTCAGCAGGTAAAAGGCCCGGCAGCGCTTGCTGCACCAGCGCTGATAGCTATCAAAAGTGAGAGCAGCGCAGGCGGTAAACCGCTGCTGGTTCAGGCAAAGGTGTTGACCTGCGTGCCCAGCGTGCCACTGCTGGCCAGCGGCGGCTGGGGCAGGGCCTGCAGCAAGGTGGCGGCGGTGTTTTTCTGCATGTCCATGGATTTTTTCAGTACCGCGACCTGCACGGCGTCGGCAGTTTGGTTCTGCTGCAGCGCGGTGGCGGTGTGCATGATGGCGTTGGAAAGACTCACGTCCATGAAAAAAACTCCTGGCAATAGATAGGCAGGTTATCGGCCGCTGGCGCCGATGCTTGAGGCTATAGCGGCGCGCACCAGCCGATCCGCCCCTGGCCGGCGTCGTTCAGGCGCGCCACCATGGCGTGGGCGGCGGCCTCGGGCAGGCGCCATTGCAGCGCCACCAGGGAGCCGTGTTCGACGGCCAGCAGTTCGGCGCCGGCGGCGGTAATTTCGCGCCGCAGCAGGCCTTCGAGGGCGTAGGGCACCTGGCAGCGCAGGCAGGCCATGCGTTGCAGCGGCACTTTGGCGGCCGTGAGCAGCGCTTGCGCCACGCAGTCGGTGTAGGCGCGCACCAGGCCGCCAGCGCCGAGCTTGACGCCGCCGAAGTAGCGCACCACGGTGGCCAGCACGCCTTCGAGCTCCTGGTGGCGCAGCACGTCGAGCATGGGGCGCCCGGCGGTGCCGCTGGGCTCGCCGTCATCGACGGCGGCCGACTGCCCGCCTGCGAGCAGCGCCCAGCACACATGGGCGGCGCCGGGGTGCTCGCGGCGCAGCCCATCGACCACGGCCTGGGCGCTGGTGCGGTCGGCCATGGGCTGGACGCAGCCGAGGAAGCGGCTTTTCTTGATGATCAGCTCGCTGTGCGCGGCAGCGGCCAGGGTCTGCGCCATGGCGTTTGGCTTTTAGTGGCCGAGGTAGGCCTTGCGCACCTCGGGGTTGGTGAGCAGGTTGGCGCCGGTGTCTTCGAGCACCACGCGCCCGGTCTCCAGCACGTAGCCCCGGTCGGCGATGGAGAGCGCACGGTTGGCGTTTTGCTCCACCAGGAACACCGTCACGCCGTTGGCGCGGATGGCCTGGATGATCTCGAAGATCTGCGCAATGATGAGCGGAGCCAGGCCCAGCGTCGGTTCGTCGAGCAGCAGCAGGCGCGGGCGGCTCATCAGTGCGCGGCCAATGGCCAGCATCTGCTGCTCACCACCGCTCATGGTGCCGGCGCGCTGGTGGGCACGGTCTTTCAGGCGCGGAAAGAGCTTGAAGGCGTGCTCCATGCCTTCCTCGATGGCCAGCTTGTTCTGGAAGAAGCCGCCCATCTGCAGGTTCTCGATCACCGTCAGCGCCGGGAAGATGCGCCGCCCCTCGGGCGAGATGGCGATGCCTTTTCGCATGATGAGATGCGAGGGCGCGTTGGTGATGTCCTCGCCTTCGTAGACGATGTGACCGCTGCTGGCACGCGGGTTGCCGCACAGCGTCATCAAGAGCGAGGTCTTGCCGGCGCCGTTGGAGCCGATCAGGGTCACGATCTCGCCCTGGTTGACGTGCAGGCTGACGTTGTTGACGGCGCAGATGGCGCCGTAGTGGGTGCTGATGCCCTTGAATTCGAGCATGGGGTGCGGCTGCGCCATCATTCTTCTCCCAGATAGGCTTTGATCACGCGCTCGTCCTGCTGGATGGCGTCGGGCGTGCCCAGGGCAATGGGGCGGCCGTATTCCATCACCAGGATGCGCTCGGACACGCCCATCACCAGGCTCATGTCGTGCTCGATGAGCAGCACCGCCACGCCGTATTCCTGGCGCAGTTTCTCGATCAGGCCCTGCAGGTCTTTTTTCTCCTGCGGGTTCAGGCCGGCAGCGGGTTCGTCGAGCATGAGCACGCGCGGCTGGGTCACCATGCAGCGCGCGATCTCCAGGCGCCGCTGGTGGCCGTAGGCGAGGTTGCCGGCCTCGCGGTTGGCAAACTCGCGCAGGCCCATGTAGTCGAGCCAGTGCAGGGCGTTGGCCAGTGCTTTTTCCTCGCTCTGGCGGTAGCTGCGCGTTTTGAACAGGCCAGCCAGCAGGTTGGTCGACAGGTGGCGGTGCTGGGCGACGAGCAGGTTCTCCAGCACCGTCATGTGCTTGAACAGGCGCACGTGCTGGAAGGTGC
>JAJTBK010000100.1 GCA_021286965.1 Comamonadaceae bacterium
GCCGGCGACAGCTTCATTGCCCTGCTGCCCGCCACGGGGGAACACGGCGCGGCCACCCTGGCGCAGCGCCTGCTGGGCCTGCTGGCACAGCCACTGTCGCTGGGTGCGGAAGAGATTTCCATCACCGTCTCCATCGGCATCGCCCTGTTCCCAAGCGATGGGCAAGAGTTTGAAACCCTGCTGCAGCGTGCCGAAACCGCCATGTACCGCGCCAAGCAGGAAGGGCGCAACCGCTACCAATTCGCCACCGCCAGTATGCAGGCCCAGGCCACGCGCGCCCTGGCGCTGGGCCACGCCCTCAAGGGCGCCCTGGCCCGGGAGGAATTTGCCCTCGTGTACCAGCCGCAGCTCGATTTGCAAAGCGGTCAGATCCACAGCGCCGAAGTGCTGCTGCGCTGGCACAGCAGCAGCATGGGCGCCGTCTCGCCCGCAGAATTCATCCCCCTGGCAGAAGCCAGCGGCCTGATCGTGCCCATGGGCGCATGGGTGCTGCACAGTGCCCTGCGCCAGCTGCGCGCCTGGCTCGACGCCGGCCTGCAGCCGTTGACGCTGGCCGTGAACCTCTCGGGCGTGCAGTTCAACCAGCCCGAATTGCCCGCCCAGGTGGCGCAATGGCTACATGCCAGCGGCGTGCCGCCCGACTGCCTGGAACTGGAACTGACCGAGGCCGTGGCGCTGAAAAACCCGCAACAGGCCGTAGCGCAAATGCAAGCCCTGAGCCGGCTCGGCGTGCGCCTGGCGATCGACGATTTTGGTACTGGCTATTCCTCGCTCAGCCGCCTCAAGCGCCTGGCCATCGACAAGCTCAAGATCGACCAATCCTTCGTCCAAGACCTGGTGACCGACCCTGACGACCAGGCCATCGCCACCGCCATCATCCAACTGGCCCGCAGTCTCGGCCTGCGCACCATCGCCGAAGGCGTGGAAACCGCCGAGCAACTCGCCTGGCTGCACCACCGAGGTTGCGACGCCATCCAGGGCTACCACCTCAGCCGGCCACTACCGGCCGCAGAATTCGAGGCCTTTGTACGCGCCCACAAGGCGTCCCAGGGACGGTGAACGAAATGCGAGTATTGGCGCACCGCCAGGTTTGACGCCCCCCACCACGTTCACCACACCGGCGTTGGTGAGCGTACTGACGCAGCTGGCCGCCTGATGGCCCGGAGCCTGGGCGTCCAGCACAGAAAACCAGCGCCGTTCAAGAAGCGGGCCTGCAAACAGGTGGGATTTGACAGGTAGTGAAGGAGAAGCAGAGGAAACCGGGCATCGGGAGATTCGCATTCTCGGCGGGGATGGACTCCCTGCGCTAGCGAGCTGGTTTGATGAAAGTCGGCATTGACTCAACCACCACGGATCACTCCTCGAACAATTCAGAGTGCGTGCCAGCCCGCACAAAGATGATGGCGTTGCCATCCAGACGGTAGATGAGCAGGAAATCGCCACCGATGTGACATTCGCGGTGATCGGCCCAATCGCCCTTGAGCGGGTGGTCCAGCCATTCGGGGCCCAGCGGCGCATCGTTGCCAATGAGCAGCAGCATCGCCTCCTTCAAGCGCTTCAGGTCGTATCGGCCTGAGCGCGAGAGGCGCTCCCAGTCTTTGAGGAAGGTCTTGGTGTAATCGCACGCCCTGGGCGGCACTGCCCGCTTACTGCTGGCGGGCTTTTTCGAGGTCATCGATCAGGGCGTCGGCGGAGTCAAAACGGGTGGTGCGCGCCTTGGCCATGGCCCGGGCCTCTTCCATCGCTGCACGGGTCTGGGCGTTGGGCACCTTCAACTCCAGCGGAAACGCTTGGTCATTGACCACGCGCTTGAGCAGGATGCGAACAGCGTCGGACACGGACAGCCCCATGGCTGCGAGCGCCTCGCTGGCTTGCGTCTTGATTTCGTCGTCCACTCGGACGTGCAGCATCGTGGAATGGGCCATGATCGAATCCTCCATTTCCGCAATTTTGTATCTCGTTTGCGATACAGTCAAGCACCTGCTGACGATCCTCTGGTGGCGCTGAATGCCTGTAGTCAGTGTGCCATGCCAGTGTGTCAAGACGATCTTTCGCCTCCCTAGGCAAATCGTTTATCTTTTCAC
>JAJTBK010000134.1 GCA_021286965.1 Comamonadaceae bacterium
AACAACATCGCCAAGGCCCACAGCGGTCTGTCGGTGTTCGCGGGTGTGGGCGAGCGGACCCGTGAGGGCAACGACTTCTATCACGAGATGGCCGATTCCGGCGTCGTGAACCTGGAGAACCTGGGCGAGTCCAAGGTGTCCATGGTCTACGGCCAGATGAACGAGCCCCCGGGCAACCGTCTGCGCGTGGCCCTGACCGGCCTGACCATCGCTGAGTCCTTCCGTGACGAAGGCCGTGACGTGCTGTTCTTCGTGGACAACATCTACCGTTACACCCTGGCTGGTACCGAAGTGTCCGCTCTGCTCGGCCGTATGCCTTCCGCCGTGGGCTACCAGCCGACGCTGGCCGAGGAAATGGGCCGCCTGCAGGAGCGCATCACCTCCACCAAGGTCGGCTCGATCACCTCGATCCAGGCCGTGTACGTGCCTGCCGACGACTTGACCGACCCGTCGCCCGCCACCACCTTCGCCCACTTGGATTCGACCGTGGTGCTCTCGCGTGACATCGCCGCCCTGGGTATCTACCCGGCCGTCGATCCGCTGGACTCCACCAGCCGCCAGCTGGACCCGCAGGTTGGGGGCGAAGAGCACTACAAGGTGGCCCGTGACGTGCAGGGCACGCTGCAGCGCTACAAGGAACTGCGCGACATCATCGCCATTCTGGGTATGGACGACCTGGCTCCCGGGGACAAGCTGGCGGTGGCCCCCGCTCGTAAGATCCAGCGTTTCCTGTCCCCGCCGTTCAACGTGGCCGAAGTGTTCACCGGTTCGCCCGGCAAGTACGTGCCGCTGTCGGAGACCATTCGCGGCTTCAAGATGATCGTCGCCGGCGAGTGCGACCACCTGCCCGAGCAGGCGTTCTACATGGTTGGCACCATCGACGAAGCCTTCGAGAAGGCCAAGAAGATGGCGTGATGCCCGCTTGAGTGCCGCTCGCCGGCGCTCAAGTTTGCTCACTCAATCCTCAAGGAGTCCGAATGAATACCATCCACGTCGATGTGGTCAGCGCTGAAGAGTCCATCTTCTCCGGCCAGGCGCGCTTTGTCGCCCTGCCGGGCGAGGCTGGCGAGCTGGGCATTTTGCCCAAGCACACGCCCCTGATCACCCGCATCAAGCCCGGCTCGGTGCGCATCGAGATGGCCGATGGCAGCGAAGAATTCGTCTTTGTCGCCGGGGGCATCCTCGAAGTGCAGCCTGACAGCGTGACGGTGCTGTCCGATACCGCCATCCGTGGCAAGGATCTGGACGACCAGAAGGCCCAGGAGGCCAAGGCCGCCGCCGAAGAGGCTCTGAAGAACGCCAAGAGCGAACTCGACCTGGCGCGCGCCCAGTCGGAGCTGGCCATCATGGCGGCGCAAATTGCCGCCCTGCGCAAGTTCCGCGAAAAGCGCTGAGCAGCGCTTTTGCCGCCACCACAAAAGCCCGGTTCTTGCCGGGCTTTTGTTTTTGGGGTTAAAAGTGCCATTGGCCCTTGTGGAGTCAGCGTGCGGAGCTATTAATTTTGTAGCGTTCTGGAGCCGTTGCCATGGATGACATCGTCAAGCAAGCCCTGGCCAAATGGCCACAGGTGCCGGCCTGCCATGGCTGGTTGGGCCTGGATGCACGCGGGCGCTGGTACCTGCGCGATGCCCAGGTACAGGCCCAGGGGCCGTTCCCGCAGGTGCGGGGCACCTTGGTGGAACATGAAAAGCTGCTGGCTTTCATCGGCCGCAATTACGAACCGGATGCCCAGGGCTGCTGGTTTTTTCAGAATGGCCCGCAGCGGGTGTACGTCGAACTTGAGGCCACGCCCTGGATTTGGCGTTTGTCGGCTGAGGGGACCGTGAACGCGCACACCGGCATCGCTGCGCTGGTGCACGAATGCCTGCTGGACGAGGCCGGCCGGGGTTATTTGTGCACCGACCGGGGGCTGGGCCTGGTGCACAGCCTGGACGTGCCGCTGTTGGCGCAGTGGCTCGAAGACGGCCGCTGGCCCCTGACCGAGGTGCAGAGTGCCGATCTACCGCTGCGCTATGGCTTCGTGCGCAGCCCGGCCGCTGGCGTGCAGGCATAAAAAAAGCCGATCCAGGGATCGGCTTGGGCGCGGCGCTTACTTCGCCGGGGGCTCCGGTTCGGCAAACTTGGCACCGGCAGCGTTGGCCATGTAGGCCACGCCGCGCGCCACTTCGGTGTCGTTGAAATTGCCGCCGCCCTGCGGGGCCATGGCGCCCTTGCCTTTGAGGGCCGAATGCACCAGCGCTTCAAAGCCGGTGGCAATGCGCGGGCCCCAGGCGGCAGCGTCGCCAAACTTCGGCGAGCCGGCGGCACCAGTGGCGTGGCAGGCCGAGCATTGGGCCTTGAAGACCTGCTCGCCAGTGCTCAGTGGCCGGTTGGCATCGCGCAGCTCCACCATGCCGACCTTTTGCAGGCGCACGGCCTTGGCTTTGGCCGAGGTGGCGTTGTCCTTCTCGTAGGCCGGG
>JAJTBK010000171.1 GCA_021286965.1 Comamonadaceae bacterium
CGTCGCCTTGCCCACCGGCACGGTGATGGCGGCAGCGGTGTTGGTCACCATCAGGCCACGCTTGAGGCCGTCGGACGAACCCAGGGCAATGGTACGCACGATGCCATCGCCGAGCTGCTGCTGCACTTCCAGCGTCAGGGCCGAGCCTTCGAGCTTGAGGGCGTCGTAGACCTTGGGCATCCGGTCGCGCGGGAACTCGACGTCCACCACGGCGCCGATACATTGAACGATCTTGCCCTGAACGCCTGCGTTCACTTGGGTGTTCTCTTGAGCCATTTGCATTTGCTCCAAAAATTTGTTAACCGGGGTTAGACGGCCGCCGCACCGGCGACGATCTCCGAAAGTTCTTTCGTGATCGCGGCCTGGCGCGTCTTGTTGTAGACCAGCTTGAGCTCGTTGATGACGTTGCCAGCGTTGTCGGTGGCGGCCTTCATGGCCACCATGCGGGCAGACTGCTCGGAGGCCATGTTCTCCGCCACTGCCTGGTAGATCAGCGACTCGACATAACGCACCAGCAACTCGTCGATCACGGCCTGCGCATCGGGCTCGTAGATGTAGTCCCAGCTCGGGCCGGACTTGTCGGCCTGCATCTGCTCGGAGGACAGCGGCAGCAGTTGCTCCACCACCGACTCCTGCTTCATGGTGTTGATGAACTTGGTGTAGCTCAGGTACACCGCGTTGATCTTGCCTTCGGCATACGCGTCCAGCAGCACCTTGACCGGGCCGATGAGCTTCTCCATATGCGGCGTGTCCCCCAGACCGACGGACTGGGCCACCACCTGGGCGCCCACGCGGTTGAGGAAGCCCAGGCCCTTGTTGCCGATGGCAACGGCCTGCGCCTGCACACCCTGGTTCTGCAGATCGCGCAACTTGTTGGTCACGGCGCGCAGCACGTTGGTGTTCATGCCACCGCACAGGCCCTTGTCGGTCGTCACCACGATGATGCCGGCGGCCTTGGCCTCGTTCACCTTCATGAAGGGGTGCACGTACTCGGGGTTGGCCTCGCCGAGATGAACCGCAATGTTGCGGACCTTCTCGGCGAAGGGACGAGCAGCGCGCATACGGTCTTGCGCCTTGCGCATTTTGGACGCGGCCACCATTTCCATGGCCTTGGTGATCTTCTTGGTGTTCTCCACCGATTTGATCTTGCCGCGTATTTCCTTGCCTGCTGCCATGAGGGCTCCTCGTCCGGTTTACGCGAACGTCTTCTTGAAGGACGTGATGGCTTGTGTCAGTTCGGCCTCATCCTTGCCTTCCTTGTCGAAGGCACGGTTCTTCTCGATGCGCTCGAGCCAAGCCGCATGGCTGGTCTTGAGGAACTGGTGCAGGCCGGATTCGAAGGACAGAACCTTCTTCACTTCCACGTCGTCGAGGTAGCCCTTGTTGACAGCGAACAGGGTCGCGGCCATCAGGCTGGTGGACAGCGGGCTGTACTGGGCTTGCTTGAGCAGTTCGGTCACGCGTGCGCCACGGTCGAGCTGCTTCTTGGTCGAAGCGTCCAGATCGGAGGCAAATTGCGCGAAGGCTGCCAATTCACGGTACTGTGCCAGGTCGGTACGGATACCGCCGGACAGGCCCTTGACCACCTTGGTCTGCGCAGCGCCACCGACGCGGGACACCGAGATACCGGCGTTGATGGCGGGGCGAACGCCGGCGTTGAACAGGCTGGTTTCCAGGAAGATCTGGCCGTCGGTGATCGAGATCACGTTCGTCGGCACGAAGGCGGACACGTCGCCGGCCTGGGTTTCAATCACCGGCAGGGCCGTGAGCGAACCCGTCTTGCCCTTGACTTCACCCTTGGTGAAGGCTTCGACGTAGTCGGCGTTCACGCGGGCAGCGCGTTCGAGCAGGCGGCTGTGGAGATAGAACACGTCGCCAGGGTAGGCTTCGCGGCCCGGCGGGCGGCGCAGCAGCAGCGACACTTGGCGGTAGGCGACGGCCTGCTTGGACAGGTCGTCGTACACGATCAGGGCATCTTCACCGCGATCGCGGAAGTATTCGCCCATGGTGCAGCCGGAGTAAGCCGAAACGTACTGCATGGCAGCCGATTCGGAAGCCGAGGCAGCGACGACGATGGTGTAGTCCATGGCGCCGGCTTGCTCCAGGGAGCGCACCACGTTCTTGATCGACGATGCCTTCTGGCCGATGGCGACGTAGATACACGTCACGCCCTGGCCCTTCTGGTTGATGATGGCGTCGATGGCCACGGCCGTCTTGCCGGTCTGGCGGTCGCCAATGATCAGCTCGCGCTGGCCACGGCCGATCGGCACCATGGAGTCGATGGACTTGAGGCCGGTTTGCAGCGGCTGATCCACGGACTGGCGTGCGATCACGCCGGGAGCGACCTTCTCGATCACGTCCGTCATCTTGGCGTTGATCGGGCCCTTGCCGTCGATCGGCTGGCCCAGGGCGTTGACCACACGGCCAATCAGCTCGGGGCCCACGGGCACTTCCAGAATGCGGCCCGTGCACTTGACGGTGTCGCCTTCGGAGATGTGCTCGTACTCGCCCAAAATCACCGCACCCACGGAGTCGCGCTCCAGGTTCAGCGCCAGACCGAAGCTCGGCTGACCGT
>JAJTBK010000172.1 GCA_021286965.1 Comamonadaceae bacterium
CCTGGCGAGACCAACACCGACGACCTGTCGCCCGCGCCGGATGCCTGGAGCCGCCCCGACATTCCGCTGCACTACCTGGCCATGCTGAAGAACACCCGCCCCGATGCGGCGTTCAAGCCCGAGGAAGACGGCAAGCGCGGCCCGATGCAGTTCATCGACGAGCTGAAGAAAAAACGCCACCTCGTTGCCTACGTGGCCGACGTGGTGGGCACGGGTTCCAGCCGCAAGTCGGCCACCAACAGCGTCATCTGGGCCACGGGCGAAGACATTCCCTTCGTGCCCAACAAGCGTTTTGGCGGCGTCACCCTGGGCGGCAAAATCGCCCCCATCTTCTTCAACACGCAGGAAGACTCGGGCTCGCTGCCGATCGAAGTCGATGTCTCCAAGCTGGAGATGGGCGACGTCATCGACGTGCTGCCCTACGACGGCAAGATCGTCAAGAACGGCGAGACCGTGGCCGAGTTCGCGCTCAAGAGCCAGGTGCTGCTTGACGAAGTGCGCGCCGGTGGCCGTATCAACCTCATCATCGGCCGCAGCCTGACGGCCAAGGCGCGCGAGGCCCTGGGCCTGGCCGCCTCCACCGCCTTCCGCCTGCCCGTGGCGCCCAAGGACAGCGGCAAGGGCTTCACCCTGGCGCAAAAAATGGTCGGCCGTGCCTGCGGCCTGCCTGAAGGCCAGGGCATCCGCCCCGGTACCTACTGCGAGCCCAAGATGACCACCGTGGGCAGCCAGGACACCACCGGCCCCATGACCCGCGACGAGCTCAAAGACCTCGCTTGCCTGGGCTTCTCCGCCGACATGGTGATGCAGTCCTTCTGCCACACCGCCGCCTACCCCAAGCCGGTGGACGCCAAGATGCACCGCGAGCTGCCGAACTTCATCGCCAACCGGGGCGGCGTCGCCCTGCGCCCGGGCGACGGCGTGATCCACTCCTGGCTCAACCGCCTGCTGCTGCCCGACACCGTGGGCACGGGCGGCGACTCGCACACGCGCTTCCCCATCGGCATCAGCTTCCCCGCCGGCTCCGGCCTGGTGGCCTTTGGCGCTGCCACGGGTGTGATGCCGCTCGATATGCCCGAATCCGTGCTGGTGCGCTTCCGTGGCGAGCTGCAGCCGGGCGTGACGCTGCGCGACCTGGTGCACGCCATTCCGCTGTACGCCATCAAGGCCGGCCTCCTGACCGTGGCCAAGGCCGGCAAGATCAACGTCTTCTCCGGCAAGGTGCTGGAAATCGAAGGTCTGCCGGATCTGAAGGTGGAGCAAGCCTTTGAGCTCTCCGACGCCTCGGCCGAGCGCAGCGCCGCAGGTTGCACCATCAAGCTCAACCCCGAGCCGATCAAGGAATACCTCACCAGCAACATCGTGCTGATGAAGAACATGATCGCCGACGGTTATGCCGACGCCAAGACGCTGCAGCGCCGCATCGAGAAGGTCGAAGCCTGGCTGGCCAAGCCCGAGCTGCTCGAAGCAGACAAGGACGCCGAGTACGCCGCCGTGATCGAGATCGACGTGAACGACATCAAGGAGCCCATCG
>JAJTBK010000174.1 GCA_021286965.1 Comamonadaceae bacterium
CGCGGCGATCCTCTTCACTTCCCTTATTCGCGCCGGTGGCGCTCAACGGGAATCCTGCTCTGCGAGGCCAGCCGGCGGCCGCCGGCGACAGATGGAGGACGCCAGGAGTGGAGGCCAGCGAGAAGGTAACGAGGAAGGGCAGCACGCCGATCAAGGTCTATTGCCTGCCGGAAGAACGGGCCGCCATCGAGGCGAACGCCCAGGCCGCCGGCATGAGCACGTCGGCCTATCTGCTGGCCGTGGGGCAGGGCTACCGCGTCCAGGGCGTGACCGATTACGAGAACGTGCGCGAGCTGGTGCGGGTCAATGGCGACCTCGGCCGGCTGGGCGGTTTGCTCAAGCTGTGGCTGACCGACGATGCCCGCACCGCCCGCTTTGGTGCCGATACCATCCTGGCGCTGCTGGGCAAGATCGAGGCGACCCAGGACAAGATGAGCGGCATCATGGAAAGCGTGGTGCGGCCGCGAGGCGGGCAACTGTGATTGCCAAGCATGTACCCATGCGCTCGGTGGGCAAGTCCGACTATGCCGGCCTGGTGCGGTACATCACCGACGCGCAGAGCAAGGATCACCGGCTGGGCCATGTCCAGGTCACGAACTGCGACGCCTACAGCGTGCGCGACACCATCACCGAGGTTCTGGCGACGCAGTACGCCAACACCAGGGCAGAGAGTGACAAGACCTATCACCTGATCGTCAGCTTCCGGGCCGGCGAGCAGCCCAGCGCCGACACCCTCAAGGCCATCGAAGAGCGGATTTGTGCCGGGCTGGGCTACGGCGAGCATCAGCGCGTCAGCGCCGTGCACAACGACACCGACAACCTGCACGTCCACATCGCCATCAACAAGATTCACCCGACCCGCCACACCATCCACGAACCTTATTACCCGCATCGGACGCTGGCCGAGCTGTGCGAAGTCCTGGAACGCGACTACAACCTGGAGCGAGACAACCACATCCCGAACCAGCGAGGGGCGGCGGCCAGGGCGGCCGACATGGAACGGCATGCCGGCGTGGAAAGCCTGGTCGGCTGGATCAAGCGCGAGTGCCTGGAGGAAATCCGGGGGGCGACGAGCTGGGCCGAGCTGCACCAGGTCATGCGCGACAACGGCCTGGAGCTGCGCGCCCGAGGCAACGGCCTGGTCATCGAGGCCGGCGACGGCACCACGGTTAAGGCAAGCACCTTGGCCCGCGACCTGTCCAAGCCGGCGCTGGAGAAGCGGCTAGGCGGCTTCGAGGCCGCACCCGAGCGCCAGGACGCCCAGGCGAAGCGCAGCTATCAGAAGGGGCCGGTGCGCCTGCGGATCGACACGACCGAGCTTTACGCCAGGTACAAGGACGCGCAAAAGGGGCTGACGGCGGCCAGGGCCGAGGCGCTGGCCAAGGCCAAGCGCCGGAAGGATCGAGCCATCGAGGACGCCAAGAAGAAGGCGGCCGCGAAGCGGACGGCAATCAAGCTGCTGACCGATGGCCGGCTGACCAAGAAGCTGCTGTATGCCCAGGTCAGCGCCTCGCTGGGGGCCGACCTGGACGCGATCCGCAAGCACTACGACCAGGAGCGCGCCAAGCACTACCAGGGCTTCCAGCGGCAGCCGTGGGCCGACTGGCTCAAGCAGCAGGCCACCCAGGGCAATGCCGAGGCGCTGGCCGCCTTGCGTGCCAGGGACGCCGCCCAGGGCCTCAAGGGCAACACCATCGAGGGGCAGGGCCGGCCGCGACCAGGACACGCGCCCGTCGTCGACAACATCACCAAGCAGGGCACGATCATCTACCGCGCCGGCAGCTCGGCCGTGCGCGATGACGGCGAGCGCCTGGCCGTGTCCAATCAGGCCGACCGTGCCGGTATCGTGGCGGCGCTGCGCCTGGCGGTCGAACGCTACGGCGAGCGCATCACCGTCAGCGGCAGCGTGGAGTTCAAGGCCGCCGCGATCCGGGCGGCCGTCGACGCCCAGCTTCCCATCACGTTCGCCGATCCGGTTATGGAGAGCCGGCGGCAGGCCGAGGCCACGAAGGCCCAGGCCAAGCGCCGGCCCGTTCCTCCGGTCGGCCAGCAACCGCCACCGCAGCGCCGGCACGGCCTGCGCACGATAGGCCAGCTCGACGGCCTGCACATCGAGGGCGAGGCCCAGCGGCCAGCGCAAGCGCCGACCCAGGCCCCGACACCGACGCCGCCGGCGACGGTGCAGAAGCCGGCACCGAGACCCGCGCCGTCCGAGCTGGAGCAGCGCCAGGCCAAGCTGCGCGCCGAGCTGGAGGCCAAGAAGGCGAAACGCCAGGAGAAAGGCAAGGGCCGGGGGCGTTAATGCGTGCTTTTTTGCTTGCGGCTATGCGTGCATAATGTATAATCGTGCAATGTAGCTTATGCTATGCACTTACGCATTGCGCCGGGTGAGCGCAATGTTTTGACACCGCGTATCAACAAAATCGGCCGGGCTTCGGTGTCGCCATGGTCGGGTACCGGGATAGCCATGTGGCGCGCTATCTCTGTGATGGCCCAACACTGCCAGTTGCAAATCAGCAGCCGGTAAGTGCGATCAGCCGCGCATTCCATAGGGTATCTGACCATGAAAAACGTTCGCTTTTTAGCGGCTAAAACCGCGCTCGCTTTCGCTCTTGTTGGTTCGCTGGCGACAACGCCCGCCTACGCTGGTATCCCCGTCATCGACGGCACGAACCTGGCGCAAAACATCATGACGGCCATCGAGTCGGTGGCCCAAACGCTCAAGCAGATC
>JAJTBK010000183.1 GCA_021286965.1 Comamonadaceae bacterium
CTGGTGGCACAGCCTCGACAGCCTGGCCGACCCCACCGGCCCTTATCTGCAGGCAGCGCTGACGGGCACCGGCTACTTCCTCGTTGCCTACCTCACGCACCAGCTCGCCCAGCGCCTCTTGCGCGAGCAGGAGCTGGCGCAGCAAAGCCAGCAAAACGCGCAGGCGCAGGCGCAGGTCAACGCCCTGGTGATCGAGAACCTGAGCGATGGCGTGCTCGTGCTCGGCGCCGACGGCTGGGTGCAGGTGGCCAATCCCGCCGCCCTGCAGCTGCTGGCCGGCGCCCAGCCGCTGCAGCCGCCCTTCGCCCTGGGCCGCCAGGCGGCCTGGGCGCCGCTGCAGCAGCTGGCGCACAGCACTTTTGCCACCGGCCTGCCGCAGCGCGCCGACGTGGGCCTGCTGCACAATGGGCGCAGCCCCACCGGCCTGCGCGTGCGCACCTGGCTGACGGCGCAGCAGGGCAGCACCGGCATGGCGGCGCAGTGCGTGATGTTTTTGCACGACCTGCGCGAACTCGAAGCGCGCCTGCGCACGGAAAAACTCGCCTCCATGGGCCGCATGTCGGCTGCCGTGGCCCACGAAATCCGCAACCCCCTGGCCGCCATCGTGCAGGCCAACGCCCTCCTGGCCGAGGAGCTGCAGGCGCCGGCGCAGCAGCGCCTGAGCCAGATGGTGGCGCAAAACGCCGAGCGCCTGGCCCGCATCGCCGAAGAAGTGCTGGACATTGCCCGGGTGCAAAACCAGATCAGCCACGCACCGCCAGCCTCGCTCGCGCTCGACGCCCAGGTGCAGCAAATATGGCAGGACTGGCGCCGGCCCGACCCCGCCCGGCGCCAGGCGCTGGTGCAGCTGCAGGCCGGTGCGGTACAGGTCGAGTTCGACCCCGAGCACCTGCGCCGGGTGCT
Source organism: Comamonadaceae bacterium (assembly GCA_021286965.1). Classification (GTDB taxonomy): domain Bacteria; phylum Pseudomonadota; class Gammaproteobacteria; order Burkholderiales; family Burkholderiaceae_C; genus Paenacidovorax. The sequence goes on from JAJTBK010000183.1 coordinate 904, forward strand.
CATCAACCTGCTCGACAACGCCCTGCGTTTCATGGGCACGCAGCCCGATTCGCTGCAAATCCACAGCCAGCAGGCGGCCGACGGCCAGGTCAGCCTGCAGGTCTGGAGCGACGGCGGGCCGCTCGACCCCTCGGTCGAGCGGCATTTGTTCGAGCCCTTTTTCTCCTCGCACAGCCGCAACAGCGGCCTGGGCCTGTACATCTGCCGCGAGCTGTGCCAGCGCCATGGCGCCAGCCTGCTGTACCAGCGCCTGGCACGCGAGAGCACGCGCGGCCCCGTCAGCGGCAACGCCTTCAGCGTGGTGTTTCGCAAGCACACCCGCACCAGCGACGCCACCGGGCTGAGCGATACCTTGGTGGTGTAATCGCCCCCATGAACGCTACTGCTGCCGCAATCCTGGTCGTCGATGACGAACCCGATCTGCGCACCCTCTACGAACTGACCCTGCTGCGCGAAGGCTACCGCGTGGAAACCGCCGCCTGCCTGCAAGAGGCGCGCGACTGGCTGGGCCGCCAGAGCTTTGACCTGCTGCTGACCGACATGCGCCTGCCCGACGGCGAGGGCATGGAGCTGCTGGCCCTGCTGCGCACGCAGCAGCGGCGCGAGCGCAGCATCGTCATGACGGCCTACGGCTCCGCCGAAAACGCCGTCGAGGCACTGCGCGCCGGCGCCTTCGACTACCTCACCAAACCGGTGGACTTGAAGCAGTTTCGCACCGTCGTCGCCTCCGCCGTGCAAGGCGGTGCCGGCGTGCCGCCACCACGCAGTACACGCGCCGGCAGCCCGGCACGCACCCCGGTCCGGGCCGAGGATGCCCTGGCGCGCATCGTCGGCGAGGCGCCGTCCATGCGCGCCCTCAAGGGCCACATCACCAAGGTGGCGCGCGGCATGGCGCCGGTGCTGATCCACGGCGAATCGGGCACCGGCAAGGAACTGGTCGCCCGCGCCCTGCACGGCTGCAGCCAGCGCGCTGACGGCCCCCTGATCGCCGTCAACTGCGGCGCCATCCCCGAAAACCTGCTCGAAGCCGAATTCTTCGGCGCCCGCAAAGGCTCCTACACCGGCGCGACGCAAGACCGCGATGGCTTTTTCCAGGCAGCACGCGGCGGCACCCTGTTCCTCGACGAGATCGGCGACCTGCCGCTGGCCATGCAATCGAAGCTACTGCGCGCCATCCAGGAGCGCAGCGTACGCCCGCTGGGGGCAACGCAGGAGGAGCCGGTGGACGTGCGCATCGTCAGCGCCACGCACCGCGACCTGGCGGCCGACGTGCGCGCCGGGCGCTTTCGCCAGGATTTGTACTATCGGCTGAACGTCATCGAGCTGCTGGTGCCGCCGCTGCGCGAGCGCCGCGAGGACCTGCCGGCACTGTGCCAGGCGCTGCTGGCGCGCATCGCCCAGGAGTCGGGCCTGCCGGTGCCACCGCTCGATGCCGCCAGCCTGGCGCAAATCGCCCAGCACCCGCTCAGCGGCAACGTGCGCGAGCTGGAAAATCTGCTGCACCGCGCCCTGACCCTGGCCGACGGCCAGCAGCTGCACCTGCCAAGCCACCCAGCCCCTGCCCTGACCGCCCAAGCGCCCCTGGCACCTTTGGCACCTTTGGCACCTTTGGCACCCTTGGTGCCCCTGGCGCAGCCGCTCAGCCCGCCACCACCCGAGGAGCTGCCCACCGACCTGCAGGCCTGGCTCGACGAGCAGGAGCGCGCCATCCTGGTGCGCGCGCTGCAGGACAGCGGCTTTAACCGCACCGCTGCGGCGGCGCGCCTGGGCATCAGCCTGCGCCAGATCCGCTACCGCATCGCGCGCCTGAACATTGCCGCGCCGCAGGATGGCGAGCCGCATGACGATACCGAATGACGCCCCATAACGCCGCCCCCGCCTGGGACGGCGGCTGGCTGCGCCAGGCGCAGCGCCTGCCCTCGCCCAACCACGGCCTGCGGCCGGCGGGCGCGCAGATCGACCTGATCGTCGTGCACTCCATCAGCCTGCCGCCGGGTGCGTACGGCACGGGTGCCGTGCAGCAGCTGTTTACCAACCAGCTCGACTGGGATGCCCATCCCTATTACCAGGGGATTCGCGGCCTGCAGGTGTCGGCGCATTTCTTCATCACCCGCCAGGGCCAGCTGTGGCAGTTCGTCGATGCCGACGCCCGCGCCTGGCACGCCGGCGCCTCCGCCTACCGGGGGCGCTCGGGCTGCAACGATGACTCCATTGGCATCGAGCTCGAGGGCCTCGAAGGCCAGACCTTCGAGCCCGCCCAGTACCACGCCCTGGCGGCACTGTGCCAGGCGCTGCGCCAGCGCTATCCCATCGCCCACATCGCCGGCCACGAGCACATTGCCCCGGGGCGCAAGCAAGACCCCGGGCCCGGGTTTGACTGGGCGTTTTTGCAACAGCAACTGGCCTGGCCGGCTCCGTACTTTCCCTCAGGCTCCGGGCCCACGGCAGCGGCCGGCAGCGCCTGAAAATCCCCTGCACACGACTGCGACTTGCCAGGCTTACTACACTACCGGTAGTGTTTTGATCATCAAAAAACGCCAGATATAGTGTAAAAACGGTTTCACCGTTTGCCCTCCCCCCTTTTCCTGCGCGACGCCCCGACTGCCCGGGGTCGGTCGCGTTTTTTCCTCCCAGCCAAGGAATTTCATGGACACCGTGCGCCACCAGCCCGCCGCCACCACCACCGCCCTGCCCACGCCACCGTCGAGCCACGCTCCGGCGGCGCTGGTGCTGGCGCACTACCAGATCCTGCGCCGCAATGGCGCGGTGGCACCGTTCGAGCCGCCCAAGATCGCCGTCGCGCTGATGAAAGCCTTCCTGGCCATCCACGGTACCCAGGGTGCGGCCTCGGCCAGCGTGCGCGAGACGGTGGAGGAACTGACCTCGGGCGTGGTGCGCGCCCTGACGCGCTCGCGCCCCGGCGGTGGCACCTTCCATATCGAGGACGTGCAAGACCAGGTGGAACTGGGCCTGATGCGCAGCGGCCACCACGAAGTGGCTCGTGCCTACGTGCTGTACCGCGAGCGCCGCGCGCAAGAGCGCGCCCAGCAGCAGCAGGCCCTGATGCCGCAGGCGCCGCAAATCCACGTGCTGGAGCAAGGCCAGCGCGTGCTGCTCGATCTGCTGCGCCTGCGCGAACGCATTGCCGCCGCCTGCAGCGGCCTGGGCGACGCCGTGCAGGCCGAGCCCATCGTTGCCGAGACGCTGCGCAACCTCTACGACGGCGTTCCCGTCGAAGAAGTGGACAAGGCCGCCATCCTGGCCGCGCGCACCCTCATCGAGCAAGACCCTGGCTACACCCACGCCACAGCGCGCCTGCTGCTGCACACCATTGCCCGCGAAGTGCTCGGGCGTGACGTGGCCGCCGGCGCCATGGGTGAAGCCTACTTGCAATACTTTCCCCAGTGCATCGCGCAAGGGGTGGAAAACGAGCTGCTCGACCCCGCGCTGCTGCAGTTTGACCTGCCGCGCCTGGCCGCCGCACTGCGCGCCGAACGCGACCAGCAGTTCGACTACCTCGGGCTGCAAACGCTGTACGACCGCTATTTCCTGCACGTCAAGAAGCGCCGCATCGAGCTGCCGCAGGCCTTCTTCATGCGCGTGGCCATGGGCCTGGCGCTGCGCGAGAGCGACCGCAATGCCCGCGCCATCGAGTTCTACGAGGTGCTGTCGGCGTTCGACTTCATGAGCAGCACGCCCACGCTGTTCAACAGCGGCACGCTGCGCTCGCAGCTGTCCTCGTGCTACCTGACCACGGTGCCCGATCACCTCGAAGGCATCTACGACGCCATCAAGGAAAACGCGCTGCTGTCCAAGTTCGCCGGCGGCCTGGGCAACGACTGGACGCCGGTGCGCGCCCTGGGTGCGCACATCAAGGGCACGAACGGCGAATCGCAGGGCGTGGTGCCGTTCCTCAAGGTGGTCAACGACACCGCCGTGGCCGTGAACCAGGGCGGCAAACGCAAGGGCGCCGTCTGCGCCTACCTGGAGACCTGGCACCTGGACATCGAGGAGTTCCTGGAGCTGCGCAAGAACACTGGCGACGACCGCCGGCGCACGCACGACATGAACACCGCCAACTGGATTCCCGACCTGTTCATGCAGCGCGTGATGGACAAGGGCGAGTGGACGCTGTTCTCACCGTCTGACGTGCCCGAGCTGCACGACCTCTACGGCCAGGACTTTGCCCGCGCCTACACCGCCTACGAAGCGCGCGCCGATCGCGGCGAGATCACGCTCTACAAGCGCGTGCCGGCCGTGGACCTGTGGCGCAAGATGCTGTCCATGCTGTTCGAGACCGGCCATCCCTGGATCACCTTCAAGGACCCGTGCAACATCCGCAGCCCGCAGCAGCACGTGGGCGTGGTGCATTCGAGCAACCTGTGCACCGAGATCACGCTCAACACCAGCGCCGAGGAAACGGCTGTCTGCAACCTGGGCTCGATCAACCTGCTGCGCCACCTCAAGGACGGCCAGATCGACCACGCCAAGCTGCAGCGCACCGTCACCACCGCCATGCGGATGCTCGACAACGTCATCGACATCAACTACTACGCCGTGCCCAAGGCGCGCGACGCCAACCTGCGCCACCGCCCGGTCGGGCTGGGGCTGATGGGCTTTCAGGACAGCCTGTACGAGCTGCGCATTCCCTACGCCAGCGAGGCCGCCGTGGCCTTTGCCGACACCTCGATGGAAGCCATTTGCTACTACGCCTACTGGGCTTCGAGCGAGCTGGCGCAAGAGCGCGGCCAGTATTCGAGCTACACGGGCTCGCTGTGGCAGCGCGGCATCTTGCCGCCCGATACGCTGGAGCTGCTGCGCCACCTCAAGGACGGCCAGATCGACCACGCCAAGCTGCCGCGCACCGTCACCACCGCCATGCGGATGCTCGACAACGTCATCGACATCAACTACTACGCCGTGCCCAAGGCGCGCGAC
>JAJTBK010000188.1 GCA_021286965.1 Comamonadaceae bacterium
AGCGGAAACCTTGGGGATCCAGCGTGACCAGGGTGTAGCCGCGCGGCAGCGCGACCATGGGATCGTCGGGGGTGAACAGTCTGCCGTCGGTGCCGAAGCCCGATGGAAAGCGTTGCGTGGCATCGCTGGCCCATACCAGCAGTTTGCCGCCTGTGACTTCCAGAACGTCGCCTGCCTGGCGCGGCCATTCCATGCGTAGTGAACTGGCACGGAGCATGGCGTGTTGTTCGATGGCGTCGAGTCCATGCCGTCCTGGCCGCCGGGGAATGTCGGCATGAACTGATAGCGCATAGATGCGCACACCGCGCCCACCGGGGCGTACTTGGCCGGAAGCCAGGTCGTAGGTCATGCCTTCTGGCTCGTCCGGCAGATCGAGTGTCACGCCGGTGCTGTCGCCGCGCGGAGTCGCCAGCCACTGTGCTGTGGCGGGCGCTGTATGGATGGCCTGCCGCTGCACGAGGTACGGGCCTTGATCCATGAGGGCGACGACGGCCTGGCCGCGCCGTGCACTGTCTGCCCAGGCGTCGCCCAGCACGGCGAGCAGGCGGCGGGGGCCTCCTTGCTCATCGGTCAGCGGCAGCTCGTCGGCTGAGTCCAGGCGCAGATGCGTCCAGTAGGTGCGCGTCATACCAAGCGGCGTGGCGATCTTGTCCTGGAAGACCTGGGCCCAGCGCTGGCCGGTTGCGGCTTCCACCGCCGCACCGGCGAGTTGAAACCCGGCGCTGCCATAGGCAAAGACCTCGCCCGGCACGCTGATCAGCGGGCGTTGGGTCACGTCCATGGCCGATTGCTCCAGCGTGATGCGGTGATCCTGGGCCAGGTCGTAATACTCACCCTTCACGCCCGCCAGCCCGGAGGTTTGCGACAGCAATTGGCGCAGCGTCAGCTTGCCGGCCGCTGGCGGCAGCGTGGGTAGCCAGGTGGCAATGGGGGCATCCAGTTGCAGCTTGCCTTCGTCGACCACGGCCATGACTGTGGCCGCCGCCAGAAACTTCGATGCCGAGGCAATGGGGTATTGCGTATCGGCCTGGATGTCGCCAAAGCGGGTCAGCGACGCCGCTTGGCCACGCACGCCGGTGCCTACGCTGAACCCGCCCGATCTCTGGGCGAGCATAGCCTGGGCCGCTTGCATGGCCGCAGGCGGCAGTGCGGCACGCTGCTGGGCCACGTGCTGGTCGGGTGTTTCCGAGGCCGATGCTTCAACCGCCGGACCCAACGCGAAACCCAATGCCAAATGGATGGCGACCAGTTTTTTCATGAACCCACTCCTCAGTAGTCAGGCGTGCGCCCACGAAGGCGCCGTGGACGGGCCCGCACCCAGGAAGAAACCGAACTGGATGTTCATCATCCCGACCGGCTCCAGGAAGCGGCTGTTGCGCAGTGGGCCGGCATCGACTGCGACAAAACCCAGCGCCTGAGCCAGTTCGCGCACCTTGGCCGTGGCGGTCGGCTCATCACCGGCCACAAACACCTGCAGCTTGCGGCCTTCGCGCGCCTGCGCTGGCACCAGGGCGGCAAAGATGGTGTTGAACGCCTTGACGACATGCGCACTCGGAGCCGCCGCCTGCGTTTGTTCGGCGGCAGAGGTCGTCAGGCCGACAACCAGGTTCTTGAAGTCTTCGCTGATGGGGTTGCTGACATCCACCAGCACCTTGCCGGTCAAATCGCCAGCTTCGGTCAGTACGCCGGCAATGGCCTGGTAGGGCAACGCCAGGATCACGATATCGGCGAGAGTGAAAGCGGCCGCAATGCCGCCGCCTTCGACCTTGGCGCCAATTTCATGGGCCAGAGCCGCTGCCTTGCCGGGATCTCGATCACCGACGACGACCCCGTATTGCGTTGCTGCCAAAGCGCGGGCGTAGGCCGCGCCGATGTTGCCGGTGCCAATGACTGCGATCTTCATGAGAAATCCTTCATAGAGGTTGCTGCAGGAGCCTCAAGATTAAATTTGATCAAATTTCTGATAAATACATAAAATGTTTTTAAATTAGAAATCAGGAGTTTCCAATGGATCGACTCACGAGCATGGCGGTGTTCGTCAAGGCCGTGGACATGGGCTCCTTCAGCGCCGCAGCCGACGCGCTGGAGATGTCACCCCAACTGGTGGGCAAGCATGTTCAGGGCATAGAGCAACGCTTGGGCGTTCGGCTGCTCAACCGCACCACGCGCAGGCAAAGCCTGACTGACTTCGGCCGGTCGTTCTACGAACGCTCGAAGATCGTCCTGGCGGAAGTCGAGATCGCCGAGAGTCTGGCGGCCGAAACAAGAGCGACGCCCACAGGCAAGTTGCGCATCAACGCCCCCGTCAGCTTTGGTATGAAGACGCTGGCTCCCAAGTTGCCGGAATACATGCGGCGCCACCCGAAAGTGGCTGTGGAGCTGAGCCTGAGCAACCGCGCAGTGGACTTGGTTGATGAGGGTTATGACGTCGCTTTTCGTGTGGGTGAGCTGTCCGACAGCGGACTGATTGCACGGCCACTGGCGCCGTATCGCTTTGTCCTGTGTGCGGCGCCGAGCTATCTTGAGCGCCATCCGCCCCTGCTCACTCCTGCTGATCTGGAGCAAAACGAATGTCTGGTCTTCGCGCATACGGAACTGCGCACCCACTGGCCGCTTGACGGGCCTGAAGGCCGGGTCGTCGTGCCTGTGCAGGCGAAACTGGTGGTCGATCACGATGAGCCACTGCTGCACGCCGCGCTGGCCGGTATGGGCATTATTCTGCAGCCTCTGGAGATCGTGCGTGCGGCCTTGGCCGATGGCAGCCTGGTTCGACTGCTCCCGGATTACGAGGCCCCATCGCGGCTGATGCATGTGCTCTATGCGCCCGATCGTCGCATCACGCCCAAGCTCAGAAGCTTTCTTGATTTCTCTATGGAAGTATTTGGGCCGGAGCAAGGCTGCAGCGGGCTTGACTGACCCCTGACTTGTCAGGGGAACATTCATGTTCATGAATCGACACCGGCCTTCGACCGTAACACATGGCGGTCTCAACTCTGAAGCGCCCTGCGCCGTCGAGTGTTACACGCCGTTGTGGTACCCGGTCACACGCTCGACTTCGTTTTTCGAGCCCAAAATCACGCTCACGCGCTCGTGCAGTTGGGTCGGCTGGATGTCCAGGATGCGCTGTTTGCCGTTGGTGGCGGCACCGCCGGCCTGTTCAACCAGCCAGCCCATGGGGTTGGCCTCGTACATCAGGCGCAGCTTGCCGGGTTTGTTGGGTTCGCGCTTGTCCCAGGGGTACATGAAGATGCCGCCGCGCATCAGGATACGGTGCACGTCGGCCACCATGCTGGCGATCCAGCGCATGTTGAAGTCCTTGCCGCGCGGGCCTTCCTTGCCGGCCAGGCATTCGTCGATGTAGCGGCGCACCGGTGCATCCCAGTGGCGCATATTGCTCATGTTGATGGCGAATTCCTTGGTGTCCTCGGGGATGCGGATGTTCTCGCGCGTGAGGACGAAGGAACCCTGCTCGCGGTCGAGCGTGAACATCGCAACGCCGTCGCCCACGGTCAGCACCAGCGTGGTTTGTGGGCCGTAGATGCAGTAGCCGGCAGCGACTTGTTGGTGGCCGGGCTGCAGGAAGTCGTTGTCATGCACGCCGGGGTGGCCTTCGGGTTTTTTCAGCACGCTGAAGATGGTGCCGATGCTGACGTTGACGTCGATGTTCGATGAACCATCGAGCGGGTCGAACATCAGCAGGTACTCGCCCTGCGGGTAGCGGTTGGGCACGACGTAGATGCCCTCCATCTCCTCGCTCGCCATGGCGGCCAGGTGGCCGCCCCATTCGTTGGCTTCGATCAGGGTCTCGTTGGCGATGATGTCGAGCTTTTTCTGCACCTCGCCCTGCACGTTCTCGCTGCCGGCGCTGCCCATCACGTCGCCGAGCTCGCCTTTGTTCACGGCCAGGGCGATGCGCTTGCAGGCGCGGCCCACGACTTCGAGCAGCAGGCGCAACTGCGGCGGGATGCGGCCATCGACGCGTTGCTGCTCGACCAGGTAGCGGGTGAAGGAAATGCGGTTGTTCATGGGGGATTCTCCGAGTTAAGTCAGGGCGCGGGTGATGACCTCGCGCACATCGTTCGATAGTTCGGTTTTGGCGGCGACGCGGGCCAGTGCCTCGTGTGCGGCGCTGCGGTAGGGCTCGGCCAGGCGGCTCCAACGATCCATGGCGCGTGCCAGGCGGGCTGCCACCTGGGGGTTGAGGGTGTCGAGCTCAAGCACACGCTCGGCCCAGAAAACGTAGCCCGCCGCATCGCGTCGGTGGAAGGCGCCGGGGTTGGCGCTGCAGTAGCTGAAAATCAGGCTGCGTGCGCGGTTGGGGTTCTTGAGCGAGAAATCCGGGTGCTTGAGCAGCTGGCGCACGCTGGCGAGCACGTCACCGCCACGGTCGCAACGGCCGGCCTGCAGGGCAAACCATTTGTCCAGCACCAGGGCGTCGTCCTTGAACAGCTGGTGAAAGCGTGCCAGTGCCGGTTGCGCCAGGGCGTGGCCGCTGCCGACCAGGGCGGCGAGGGCAGCCAGACGATCGGTCATGTTGCCGGCGTCCTTGAAGCGCTGGTAGGCCTTGCCGGGCCAGATGGCGTCGCCGCTTTCGCGCGCCGCCAGGCACAGCATCGACAGGGCCAGGCCGGCCAGGGCGCGGCGGCCGCTGCTGTTGGCGTCGGGGCGGTAGGCGCCGCTGGCCTGGTGTGTCTCGTAGGCCCAGGCCCAGTCGGCGTGCAGGCGCTGCGCCAGCTCGGCACGCAGGGCCTCGCGCACGGCATGGATGCGCTGGGGATCGACCGCCTCGAGTTGTTCGGCGATGTAGCTCTCCGACGGCAGCGTCAGCACCAGCTCCTTGAAGGCGGCGTCGAGCTGCGGGTGGCGCAGCACGGTGCGCAGCGCCTGCAGCAGGGGCTGGGGTAGCTGCTCCTGCTCAAATTGGCCGCTAGGGCTGATGAGTAAAGCGTCATCAGCTATTAATTTGATAGTGGTTTGCAGGAGCAGGCGCTGCCCGGCTTCCCAGCGGTTGAAGGCGTCGCTGTCGTGCGCCAGCAGGGTCAGCAGCTCGGTGTCGCTGTAGGCGCAGTCCAGGATGACCGGGGCGCTGAAACCGCGCAGCAGCGAAGGCACGGGTGGCTCTGCGATGTGCACAAAGGTCAGCGTCTGCTGCGCCTGGGTCAGCACCACGGTGCGTTCGGTGCCTGCGGTGTGAGGCTCGCCCGCGAGCTGCAGGGGCAGGGCGCTGCCACCCTGGCCCAGCAGGCCCAGGGTGACCGGGATGACGAAGGGCTGCTTTTCGGCCTGGCCGGGCGTGGCCGGGCAGGATTGCGACAGGCTCAGGGTGTAGGTCTGGGCGGCACTGTCGTACTGGCCCACGGCCTGCACGCGCGGCGTGCCGGCCTGGCTGTACCAGCGGGCGAATTGTTCGCGGTGCGCAGCCAGCGGGCTGTCCGGGTTGGCGTCGGCCATGGCGGCGAGGAAGTCGTCGCAGGTCACGGCCTGGCCGTCGTGGCGTTCGAAGTACAGCTTCATGCCACGGGCAAAGCCTTCGCGCCCCACGAGGTTGTGCTGCATCCGCACCACCTCGGCACCTTTTTCGTAGATGGTGACGGTGTAGAAGTTGTTGATCTCGACGTAGCTGTCCGGGCGCACCGGGTGCGCCATGGGGCCGGCGTCCTCGGGGAACTGGGCGGTGCGCAGCACGCGCACGTCTTCGATGCGCTTGACGGCGCGCGCTGAAGGGGTGCCTGCCATGTCCTGGCTGAATTCCTGATCGCGGAACACCGTCAGGCCCTCTTTGAGCGAGAGCTGGAACCAGTCGCGGCAGGTGACGCGGTTGCCCGTCCAGTTGTGAAAGTACTCGTGGCCGACCACGCTCTCGATGTTGGCAAAGTCGGCATCGGTGGCCGTGGCTTCGCAGGCCAGC
>JAJTBK010000248.1 GCA_021286965.1 Comamonadaceae bacterium
CAGCCACCTGCAGGTGCTGGGCATGCCGATCGAGAGCGCGATGAGCAAGTACCTGTTCTGCCTCGCGCTGCTCGTGGTCGTGGCGCTGCTGGCCAAGAACCTGGTGCGCGGCGCCGTCGGCCGCGAGTGGATGGCGATCCGCGACATGGACGTGGCCGCCGCCGTCATCGGCATCCGCCCCATGTACGCCAAGCTCTCGGCCTTTGCCGTCAGCAGTTTCATCGTCGGCATGGCCGGCGCCCTCTGGGCCTTTATCCACCTGGGCGCCTGGGAGCCGGCGGCGTTCTCGGTCGAGGTCTCGTTCAAGCTGCTGTTCATGGTCATCATCGGCGGCCTGGGCTCGATCATGGGGGGCTTCTTTGGCGCCGCCTTCATCGTCGTGCTGCCGATTTTCCTCAACCTGTTCCTGCCCGCCTTCCTGGGGCTGTTCGGGGTCGCGATTTCCACCGCCGGCCTGTCACACGCCGAGCTGATGATCTTCGGCGCGCTCATCGTCTGGTTCCTCATCGTCGAGCCACACGGCCTGGCCAAGCTCTGGGCCACGGGCAAGCAAAAGCTGCGTGTCTGGCCGTTCCCGCATTGATTTCCCCTGCTGCTTCCCTCTAATTTCACTAGGAGACAACCATGAAGCTTTCCAAGATCGTGCTGGCCGCCAGCCTCGCCCTGGCGGGTACGGGCATGACCACCCAGGCACTGGCGCAGGCCAAGGAGCAGTTCTTCCCGCTGCTGTCCTACCGCACCGGCCCCTACGCCCCCAACGGCACGCCCTGGGCCAACGGCAAGCAGGACTACATCAAGATGATCAACGCCCGCGACGGCGGCGTGAACGGCGTCAAGCTGACGTTCGAGGAATGCGAAACCGGCTACGCCACCGATCGCGGCGTGGAGTGCTACGAGCGCCTCAAAAGCCGTCCGGGCGTGGCCCTGTTCGACCCCCAGGCCACCGGCATCACCTTCGCCCTGACGGAGAAGGCCCCGGTGGACAAGATCCCGCTGATGACGCTGGGCTACGGCCTGTCGGTGGCGCAGGACGGCATGGCCTTCAAGTGGAACTTCCCGCTCATGGGCAGCTACTGGACGGGCGCCGACATCCTGGTGCAGCACATTGGCAAGAGCGCCGGCGGCCTGGACAAGCTCAAGGGCAAGAAAATCACCCTGGTTTACCACGACAGCCCCTTTGGCAAGGAGCCCATCCCGCTCCTGCAAGAACGCGCCAAGATGCACGGCTTTGAGCTGCAGCTGCTGCCCGTGACGGCCCCCGGCGTGGAGCAAAAAGCCACCTGGCTGCAGGTGCGCAAGGACCGCCCGGACTACGTGCTGCTGTGGGGCTGGGGCGTGATGAACTCCACCGCCCTGAAGGAAGCCCAGGCCACGGGCTACCCGCGCGAGAAGATGTACGGCGTCTGGTGGGCCGGCGCCGAGCCGGACGTGCGCGATGTCGGCGACGGCGCCAAGGGCTACCACGCGCTGGCGCTCAACGGCCACGGCACGCAGTCCAAGGTGATGCAGGACATCCTCAAGCTCGTGCACGACAAGGGCCAGGGCACGGGCGCCAAGGACGAAGTCGGCTCGGTGCTGTACACGCGCGGCGTCATCATCCAGATGCTGAGCGTGGAGGCCGTGCGCCGCGCGCAAGAGCGCTTTGGCAAGGGCAAGGTCATGACCGGCGAGCAAGTGCGCTGGGGGCTGGAGAACCTGGCGCTGGACCAGAAAAAACTCGACGCCCTGGGCTTCAACGACGTCATGCGCCCCATCTCGACCAGCTGCACCGACCACATGGGCTCCACCTGGGCCCGCGTGCAAACCTGGGACGGCAAGAACTGGAAGATGGACAGTGACTGGTACCAGGCCGACGAGCAAATCCTCAAGCCCCTGGTGAAAGCCGGGGCCGAGAAATACCTGGCCGACAAGAAGATGCAGCGCCGCGACGCGGCCGATTGCCAAAGCTAAAGCGCCAGCGCCCCCGGGAGGGGGCCGCACCCCGGCGCCCCTCCCCGTTCCCCCACCCTCTTGCACCCAAAGGCCCGCCATGGACAGCCCGCCCATCGTTCTCAACGTCAACGGCATCGAGGTCATCTACAACCACGTCATCCTGGTGCTCAAAGGCGTCTCGCTGAGCGTGCCCGAGGGCCGCATCGTCGCCCTGCTCGGCGGCAACGGCGCCGGCAAGACGACCACGCTGCGCGCCATCTCCAACCTGCTCAAGGCCGAGCGCGGCGCCGTCACCAAGGGCAGCATCGCGCTGCGCGGCGAGCGCATCGAGAACCTCTCGCCGGCCGACCTGGTGCAGCGCGGCGTGGTGCAGGTGATGGAAGGGCGCCACTGCTTTGCCCACCTGACGATCGAAGAAAACCTCATGACCGGCAGCTACACCCGGCGCGACAAGGGCGAGATCGCCGCCAACCTGGAGAAGGTCTACAACTACTTCCCGCGCCTGAAAACGCGCCGCAGCAGCCAGGCGGCTTACACCTCGGGCGGCGAGCAGCAGATGTGCGCCATCGGCCGCGCGCTCATGTGCAACCCCAGCATCGTGCTGCTCGACGAGCCCTCCATGGGCCTGGCGCCGCAGATCGTCGAAGAAGTCTTCAACATCGTGCAAGACCTGAACCAGAAGGAAAAAACCACCTTCATCCTGGCCGAGCAAAACACCCACATGGCACTCAAGTACGCCGACTACGGCTACATCATGGAAAGCGGGCGCATCGTCATGGACGGCGCCGCGCAGGAGCTGGCCAGCAACGAGGACGTGAAGGAGTTCTACCTCGGCATGGGCAGCGGCGAGAGAAAGAGCTTCAAGGACGTCAAAAGCTACAAGCGGCGCAAACGCTGGTTGGCTTGATTACTATCAAATTAATAGCTGCTCGCGCTTGCTATACAAGCGCTAGAGCCATATTTCATACAAAACCCGCAAAGGAGCCCCTGGCATGAGCATGTACTACGACGCGCTGGAAACCCGCCCCGCCGCCGAACGCGAGGCTGCACTGCTGGCCGCACTGCCCGGCCACATCGCCCAGGCACAGCAGGCCAGCAGCGCCTTTGCCCACATCCTGGCCGGGGTCGATGCACGCAGCATCACCAGCCGCGCCGCGCTGGCGCAGCTGCCGGTGACGCGCAAGCACGAGCTGCTCGCACGCCAGCAGGCGCTGCGCGCGCAAGACCCGCTGGGCGGCTTTGCCACCCGCCGCTGGGGCCCGGACATGCCGCGCGTCTTCTCCAGCCCCGGCCCGATCTACGAGCCCCAGGGCGGCGGCGCCGACCACTGGCGCATGGCGCGCGCACTCTACGCCGCCGGCTTTCGCACCGGCGAGCTGGCGCACAACTGCTTTTCGTACCACTTCGTGCCCGCCGGCGCCATGATGGAGGCGGGCGCCCAGGCCCTGGGCTGCACCGTGTTCCCCGGCGGCACAGGCCAGACCGAGCAGCAGGTGCAGGCCATGGCGCAGCTGCAGCCGGCGGGCTACATCGGCACGCCGAGCTTTCTCAAAATCATCATCGAAAAAGCACAGGACATGGGCCTGGCCCTGCCCAGCCTGCGCAAGGCCCTGCTCTCGGCCGAAGCCTTCCCGCCCTCGCTGCGCGACTGGCTGGCCGAGCGCGGCATCACCGCCTACCAGTGCTACGCCAGCGCCGACCTGGGCCTGATCGCCTACGAAACCAGCGCCCGCGCCGGCCTGGTGCTGGCCGAGGACATCCTGGTCGAGATCGTGCGCCCGGGCAGCAGCGAGCCCGTGGCCGAGGGCGAGGTCGGCGAAGTGGTGGTCACCAGCTTCAACCCCGCCTACCCGCTCATTCGCTTTGGCACCGGCGACCTCTCGGCCACGCTGCCCGGCCCCTGCCCCACCGGGCGCAGCAACACCCGCATCCAGGGCTGGATGGGCCGCGCCGACCAGACCACCAAGGTGCGGGGCATGTTTGTGCAACCAGCGCAGGTGGCGGCGCTGGTGCAGCGCTTTCCACAGGTGCAGCGCGCGCGCCTGGTGGTCAGCGGCGCCATGGCCAGCGACCAGCTGCTGCTGCAGGTGGAAACGCGCGAAACCGCAGCCGGCCTGGCGACGCTGCTGCAGGAAGCCGCGCGCGAGCTCACCGGCCTGCGCGCCGAGGTCGAGATGCTGCCCCCGGGCTGCCTGCCCAACGACGGCAAGGTGATCGAGGACGCCCGCTCCTACGACTGATCCGGATCCCGCTGCCGCCCGCGCCACCAGCCGCCGGCAAAATGCCGCCCCGCCGCCAGCAGGCCGCGCGGGCGGCGCGGGTCAAAGGCCAGCAGGCCGACGCGCGCGCGCCGCTGCGCCATCCAGTCGCGCTTGTAGGCGTCGTCGCCGCTGAGGTAATCGACCTCGGCCACGCCATCGACCTCCATGGCGTGCCGCATCAGGGCCGCCGTCAGCACCGAACCCACCGAAAACCGCTCCTGCCCCTGCACATAGGCCAGCTTGTAGATCAGGGCCTTGCCGTCCTGGCACCACCAGACCTGGGCCGCCACCGGCTGCGTGCCCCGCCACAACAGCCCCAGGCGCAGCGCCCCCTGGTGCGCCGCCCACCGCACCAGCGCCGGCATGAACGCAGGGCAGGCCTCGGGCGCCTTCCAGCTCTGCGCGTACACCGCCAGGTAGGCCGCCAGCGCCTCCTCCAGCGCCGGCCCCGGCGCCTGCACGATGGCGATGCGCCAGGGCCCGGCACGCGCCAGGCGCCGCTGGCCCCGTTCGACGCTGTGGCGCAGCGCCGAGGGGCGCTGCGCCCAGTAGTCGGCAAAGCCCCCCGCCGGCACCGGCTGAAACCAATTGCCAAAGCAGAAGAACCGATCCGTCCAGTACCCCGCCCGGCGCAGCTGCGCCTGCAGCAGCGCCAGCCAGGCACTGTCGGCGGCCAGCGGCTGCAGGCGCAGGCCATGGCCTGCGGGCTGGCGCCGCAGGGCCGCAATCGCCGCCTGCCACTGCGCCTCGGTCAATGCCGCCAGACGTTCGCTCGCACCCACCGGGCCATACAGGCCGCTGTAGTAGTTGCTCAGCGCCAGCCAGGGGCCGCCGGGCTGCTGCTGCATCAGCGGCAGGTACAGCGCCTGGGCCGCCCCGGTGGCCGGCGCCAGCGGCCAATTCCAGCAGCGCCGGGGCGGCTGCGCCAGGCCATGGGCCTGCAGCAGGGCAAACCAGGCCGGGCTGTCAAACACCGGCGCCGTCCGCCGCCTGCGGCTGCAGGTGCTGGCGCTCCCAATCGGCCAGCGCCATCGGGCGGCCGAACCAATAGCCCTGGCAGCCCTGGCAATCGTGGCGCAACAAAAAATCGTGGTGCGCCGCCGTCTCCACGCCCTCGGCAATCACCGCCAGCCCGAGGGCCCGGCTCATCATCAAGATGGCTCGCACGATGGCGCTGCTGGCCGGGTCCTGCAGCATGGCGCGGGTGAAGGACTGGTCGATCTTGAGCTCGTCAAACGGCAGCTGCTGCAGGTATGACAGCGACGAGTAGCCAGTGCCGAAATCGTCGAGCGCAAAACGCAGGCCCAGGGCGCGCAGCGCGTGCATCCGCGCCGCCGTCGCTTCCAGGCCGCCGAGGATGGCGCTCTCCGTCAGCTCCAGCACCAGGCGGTTGGGCGGCACCTGGTGGCGTGCCAGGGCAGCGGCCACCTGGTCGGCAAAGTCGCCCTGGTGGAACTGGCGTGCGCTGACGTTGACCGACAGGGTCAGCTGCGCCGTCGCCGCCTGCGCCTGCCAGCGCGCCAACTGGGCACAGGCGCTGTCGAGCACCCACTGGCCCAGGGGCACGATCAGGCCCGTGTCCTCGGCCAGCGGAATGAACTGCGCCGGCGACACCGGCCGCCCCTGCGGCCCGTGTGGCCAGCGCAGCAGCACCTCGGCCCCGGTGACGTGCCCCCGGGCATCGACCTGGGCCTGGTAATGCAGGACAAAGCCCCGATCCTGCAGCGCCTGGCGCAGGCCCATTTCCAGCGTTGCACGCGCGTCCACCTGGGACTGCAGGGCGGCATCGAACAGCAGCACGCTATTGCCGCCCGCCGCCTCGGCGCGGTACAGCGCCACCTCGGCCTGCTTGAGCAGCTGCGCCGCATCCGCCGCCCCGGCGCACAGCAGCGCAATGCCGCCGCTGGCGCTGGCGTACAGGCGCTGGCCGGCCGGCAGTGCCACCGGCTGCGCCAGCTGCTGCAGCACCTGCTGCGCCAGTGCCAGCGCGGCCGCCTCGGTCGCGGCGCGGTCCGGGCCCAGGTGGCGTTCGAGCAGGGCGAAGGTATTGCTGCCCAGGCGCGCCACCTGCCCCTGGGGGCTGGCCGCCGCCTGCAGGCGCTCGGCGACGGTGCACAGCAACGCATCGCCAGCGGCATGGCCCCAGGCGTCGTTGATCTGCCGGAAGCGGTCGATGTCAAACAGCAACAACGCACCGGCCCCCAGGCCCTGGCCGCACTCCTGCAGCGCCTGCGCCATGCACGCGTGCATCTGGCTGCGGTTGGGCAGGCCGGTGAGCGCGTCGTAGTACGCCAGGCGGTGGATTTGCGCCTGCGCCTGGCGCTGGCCGGTGATGTCCTGCAGCGTCGCCACGTAGTGGCTGATGGCGCCACCAGCGACGCGGATGGGGGCAATCGTCACCCGCTCCTGGTAGGCGCTGCCATCCTTGCGCCGGCTGTCGAATTCGCCCTGCCAGACCCGGCCCGCCTGCAACTCGGCGCGCATGTGCGCGTAGACCTCGGCCGGCACCTCTCCCGCACTCAGCAGGCGCGGGTGCTGCCCGAGCACATCGGCGCTGCGGTAGCCGGTGAGCTGCTCGAAAGCCGGGTTGACGTATTCGATCTGTTCCTGGCGGTTGGTGATCAGGATTGCCACCGGGCTCTGCTCGACGGCGGCCGACAGGCGCTGCAGCGCCTGGCCGCGCTGGCGCAGCTGCGCCGCCAGGTCGCTCAGGCCCTGCTCCACCGCCGCCAGCTCGCGCACGCGCGAACGCGTCGGCAGCGGCTCATCGAGCTGCCCGGCCGTGAGCGCCTGCAGCGCCCGGGTGGTGCGCCGCGTCCAGGCATCGACCAGGCCGTAGACCCAGTAGCGCGCCGCCAGCATGGACAGCAGCGCCAGTGCCAGCAGCACCAGCACGCGCAGCGCAAAACCGTGCTCGATGTGCCCGACCGTGCGCGCCAGCGGCGCACCCACGGCCAGCAGCAGCGGCGTGCGCGACAGCTGCGGCTGGGCAATGCCGTACATGCGCCGGGCGCCATCGCGCCCTGGCAGCTCGAGCACGCGCTGCCCGGCCGCGAGGGCGGCCTGCAAACGCGCCAGCGCCGGCACATGCTCTGCGGCAAACGCCTGTTCGTCGTCCGCCAGGTCACTCAGCACCTGGCCCTGCGGCCCGAGCAAAAAGGCATTCCAGCCCGCCGGCAGCGCCGACGCCAGCTGCGCAAAGCGCGCCGGCGCCATGGCGGCGTAGAGCACGGCCTGCAGCTCGCCGCTGCGGCTGCGCACCGGGTAGCCGAACACCAGCTGCGCCGGTGCCGCTGCGCTGGTCTGCAGCAGCTCACCGGCGGTCATACCGCTGGCACTCAGAGCATCGCGGAACCAGCCCAGGTCGTTCACCGTCAGCGGCGCATCCTGTTCCTGGTAGGTGGTGCTGCAAAACAGCCGGCCATCGGGGCGCACCGCACCCAGGTCGGACAGGTCCGGCATGGAGCGCAGCAGCCGGCGCACCAGGCCCGAGCAGTCCTGCGCGTCCAGGCGGCGCAGGTTGTCGGCGCGCGCCATGATGTCAAAGCTTTGCTGCAGATGGCGCAGCGACGCCTCCTGCCCCAGGCGCGCGGCCAGCAGCACGCTGGCCACCTCGCGCTCCAGGGCCTCGATCGCATCCTGGCGGCGCGCGCGAAAATCGACGAATGCCATCAACAGCACCGGCAGGCAGGCCAGGGCGATGGCCTGCCACAGCAGCCAGTGCAAGGAACGCGGAGCGGGCGAGAAAAACGCCATGGAAGAACAAAAACGGGGGGAGAAAAGAGAGTGTCCAATGGCGCTGCAGCGGCCACCCAGCGCAGACATGCCAGTGGCCCGATCATCGGCCAAATCCACCCCCTTGGGTAGCGGATTTTTCCCCTCGCCCCGGGCGCCGGCACCAGGGTAGTCTGCCGGCTCTACGTCCGCTGCCCCGTTCATTGGCAGCAGCGCGCGCCGCACGGCGCCACGGCCTATGCGCCACCCCCTTGCCCGGCCCCTGGCAGGGCGATCGTTTGCCTCTCATCGCACGGGAGTTCCGGTCATGCATTTCGCACATCTGAAAATCGCCACCCGCCTGGGGCTGGGTTTTGCCCTGGTGATTGCGCTCGGGCTGCTGGTGGCGCTGCTCGGGCGCTGGCAGCTGCAGTCCATCGGCACCCAGCTGCTCGCACTGAGCACGCAGGAGATGGTCAAGGTCGAGCACGCCACCCAGACCAAGGACGACGTCAACGAAATCGCCCGCGCCCTGCGCAACACCGTGCTGCTGCACGACGGCGCCGCGATGCAGGCCGAGGTGCAGCGCATCGAGGCCGCCCGCACCCGCGTGGGCGGGCACATGCAGGCGCTTGAGCAGCTGCTGCAGCGCCCGGAGAACCGCCAGCAGCTGCAGCAGGTGCTGGCCCAGCGCGTGCGCTACGTTGCCGCCGTGGACAAGACCCTGGCCCTGGCCCTGGCGAACCAGAATGAGGCCGCCGTGCAGATGCTGTTTGGCGAAGCCCGCAGCGTCATGCTCGACTACTTCAAGGCCATCGACGCCCTCATCGTCCTGCAAAAAGCCCTGATGGCGCAGGCCGCCACCCAGGCCACCGCCGACGCCACGCGCACCGGCACCTCGATGCTGCTGCTGGCCGCCCTGGTGCTGCTGCTGGGCGCGGCCACGACCTGGATCATCACCCGCTCCATCACCCGTGCCCTGGGCGGCGAGCCGGCCTACGCCAGTGCCATTGCGCGCGAGATCGCCAGCGGCAACCTGGCGGTGGCGTTGCAGCTGCGCCCGGGCGACGACAGCAGCCTGCTGGCGAACATGGACACCATGCGCACGGCGCTGGCGCAGGTGGTGCAGCGGGTGCGCAGCAGCAGCGAGTCGGTGGCCAGCGCCAGCACCGAGATCGCCCAGGGCAACCAGGATTTGTCGGCGCGCACCGAGAGCCAGGCGAGCGCGCTCGAAGAAACGGCGGCCTCGATGGAGCAGCTGAGCTCGACCGTGCGCCACAACGCCGACAACGCGCAGCAGGCCAACCAATTGGCGCACAGCGCCAGCCAGGTGGCGCAGCAGGGCGGCTCGGTGGTGGCGCAGGTGGTGACGACGATGCAGGGCATCCGCACCGCCAGCCAGCGCATTGCCGACATCATCGGCGTCATCGATGGCATTGCCTTCCAGACCAACATCCTGGCGCTGAACGCGGCGGTGGAGGCGGCACGCGCGGGCGAGCAGGGGCGCGGCTTTGCCGTCGTCGCCAGCGAGGTGCGCAGCCTCGCCGGGCGCAGCGCGCAGGCGGCGCGCGAGATCAAGGCGCTGATCGAGGACAGCAGCGCGCAGGTGCAGCAGGGCACGCAATGGGTCGATAGCGCCGGCCGCACCATGGCCGAGGTGGTCGCCAGCATTGCCCGCGTGACCGACATCATGGGCGAGATCAGCGCCGCCAGCCGCGAACAAAGCCAGGGCGTGGCCCAGGTGGGTGAGGCGGTGATGCAGATGGACCAGGCGACGCAGCAAAACGCCGCCCTGGTCGAGCAGATGGCGGCCGCCGCCAGCAGCCTGCGCCACCAGTCGCACGACCTGGTGCAGGCGGTGGCGGTGTTTCGCCTGGCGCCGTCGGGCGCGGCGCCAGCCCCGGGCTACCTGGCGCTGCCCGACTGAAGGCGGCGCAGCTTGATGAAGGCCATGGCGGCCATGACGGCGTCGTTGAGCGCGTCGTGCGCCTCGCGCTGGGGCAGGCCCAGGTTGCGCATGATGGTGTCAAAGCGCAGGTCGATATCCACGTTGCCCTGCTGCTGGTACGGCGGCAGGCGCTGGAACTGCAGGTCGTGGTACAGCGCCGACACCTCGATGCGCGGCTGCGGCAGGCCCATGCCCAGCAGCGGCCAGACGGCGCGGTTGATCATCGCCAGGTCGAACTCCAGGTAGTAGCCCACCAGCGGCCGGCTGCCGATGAAGCGCATCAGCCGGCGCATGGCCTCGTCGCGCGGCAGGCCGCCTTCGAGGTCCTTGCTACGCAGGCGGTGGATGCGCACGCTCTCGGCCGGCACGCTGCGCTCGGGGCGGATGAGCAGCTCCAGGCGCTCGCTGGTGAGGATGCGCTCGCCGACGATGCGCACCGCGCCAATGGAGATGATCTCGTCGCTGCGCGGGTTCAGGCCGGTGGTTTCGCAATCGAGCGCCACCCATTCGCCCGGCGGCGGCGGCTCGAACATGAAGGCGAACTCGGGCTCGCCCAGGTGGTACAGCAACCACCAGCGGCGCAGCTGCTGCCACCACGGCGGCAGGAGGCGCATGGCGCGGCTCATACCACGTCCAGCCGCAGGCGCTGGTGCAGGTAGGTCTTGAAGCGCTTGACGGCAGACAACGCATCTTTGAGCAAATCGCGCTCCAGGCTCGACAGGCGCGCCGGATCGACGTTGCCCGTGACCTCGCGCCCGAGCTGCAGCTCGGACAACCCGGCCTGCAGGCGCAGGCCCATCAAAAAGTGCAGCCCCTGCAACAGCTCCTGGCCCAGGTTGGCGTCGAGCTGGCCGTCGGCCACCAGGGCGCTGATGCGCTCGGCCGTGCCGGTGGCGCGCACGCGCCGCGCCAGCGCCAGGCTGCGCACGCCGTGCACGATGGGGAAGATGCCGGCCTTCTTCAGGTTCATGGGCCCCTCGCCGCCCAGGCCCAGCAGGCGGTTCCACCAGGGCGCGGGGCTGCCGAAGGCATCGATCGCCAGGGCAAAGCGCGCCACCAGGGCGTCGCTGTCGCCGGCGAGCTGCAGCAGGCGCTGGCGCACCTCGGCCAGCAGGCGCGCATCACCAGCGACGGCATGGGCGTCCAGAAAGATGGCCAAGTGCATCAGGCTGTCGCCCTGGGGCTGCAGGAACCAGTCGCGCACGCGCAGGCTCCAGTCGCCCACCGTACCGCGCCACTCGGGGTTGCGCAGCATGATGCCGCCCTTGCACTCGGGGTAGCCAAAGCGCGCCAGGGCGTCAGAAAAGCGCTCGCAGATGGCCTGCAGGTCAGGCGGCGGGGTGTAGCCGTCGCGCAGCAGCAGGCCGTTGTCCTGGTCGGTTTTCAGGAGCTGCTCGCCGCGCCCCTCGCTGCCCATGACGAACAGGCAGCTGTGCGCCTGCAGCTCGGGCGGCGCGATCATCTGCCAGGCGCGCTCGAACAGGCGCGCGTTGAGCTGCTGCACCAGCTGCGCCATGAGGGCGATGCGCGTGCCGCCCCGGTGCAGCACGCCCACCAGGCGCGTGACCTGCGCCGCCGCCTGCGCCAGCATGTCGAGGTCGCGCGCCTGCTCGATCTGCACCGAGATCAAATGCGACTGGTTGGCAACGAAGCTGAACAGGTCGAGCGCGCGCAGCAGCCCGAGCACGCGCCCGGCGTCGTCCAGCACCACCAGGCGGTGCACGCGCGCGCGCAAGAGCAGCGCCATGGCATCGCCCATGGTGGCGCTGGCGCGCACAGTGACGACCGGGTGGCTGGCGAGCTCGCCCACGGCCAGGGTCGAGAGCGAGCGGCCATCGAGGATGGCGCGCTGCAGCGAGGTGGCGGTAAAAATCCCCAGCCCGCCCTCGGCGCCGGGCAAGTCCTCCACCAGCACGCTGGTGGTGCGCTCTTGCTGAAACAGCCGCGCCACCGAGACGATGTCGGCCGCCGCGTGCACACGGTGCGCCGGGCGCAGGTAGGCTTGATCGACGCGCGCCATCAAAAGCGACTGCATCTCGTGCTGCTCGGCGCGCTGCGCCAGGGTGCTGAGCTTGTGCCCCAGGTCGGCAAACAGCAGCGCGCCAAAGTTGCGGTTGCGCGCGATCAGCTCCTGCACCGTGGCGCGCGCCAGCTGGTAGGCCACCAGCTCCTCGGCCACCGTAAAGCGGCTGCTCACGCGCCCGGCCACCAGCCCCCGGCCGTCAAAGCAATCGTCCGGGCCGTAGGTGGCGAGCATGTCCTCGCCCTCGGTCTGCGTGACGTAGCCCTTGATGATGACGAACAGGTGCGCTGGCGCGTCGCCCACGTCGAGCACCACCGCGCCCTCGGGGTAGTAGGCAATGTCAACGCTGGCGCGCACCAGCGCCTGCTCCTCGGCGTCCAGGCAATCGAAGGGCGAGGCGGAGAAATTAAAGGCGTTGGGCATGGGCGGGCATTCAACCCGGCGCGGCTTGCGCCACGCTTGCAGGCGGCAGCGCCGGGCTGTCGCCAACGAGATAGGCGCGCAGCATGGGCAGGCTGTCCAGGCCCCAGAAGAGTTGCCCATCGACCTCGAAGGTGGGCACGCCAAAGACGCCGCGCTGCTGCGCCGCCTCGGTGTTGCTGCGCAGCAGCACCTTGGCCTGCGCCGCATCGCTGCGCAGTTGCGCCTGCAGCTGTTGGCGCAGCTGCGCCAAGCGCTCGGGCGCCAGGGCGTCGGCGCCGCCGTGCCAGACGTGGCGCAGCACGGCGTCAGCGGTGAAGCGGTTGATGGTGCCGTCCGTGCTGCATTCGAGCGCCAGGCGCAACAGCGGCAGCGGGGCGAAGGGGTGCGCAGCCGGCATCTCCAGGCCGCAGCCCAGGTGCTGGCCGAGCCAGCGCACGTGGCGGTAGGTCCAGGCGCGCTTGGGGGCGATGCCGGCGGGGCCGGGGTTGGCGTGCGCGTTCAGCAGCGCGCCCAGCAGCACTGGGCGGTACTGCACACGGTAGCTCAGGCCGGCGAGCTGCTCGGGCAGCTGCGCAAACGCCAGCCAGGCGTAGGGCGAGACGAAGTCGAAGTAGCAGGTGATGGTTTTCATGCCAGCCCCTGCGGCGTGGCGATGCCGGCGCGCTGCAGCAGCCGGCGCCAGATGGCGCGGCGCTGCTCGGCGTCGGCCTGGCCCCAGGCGCGGATGTCGTCCAGGCTGCGCAGGCAGCCCTCGCAGTGGCTGCGATCCGGGGCCAGGCGGCAGACGTTGATGCAGGGCGAGGGCACGGCGCTGCCGTCTTGTGGGTCAAATTGGCCTGCAGCGCTTATCTGGCAAGCGCGAGCAGCTAGCATTTCAATAGCATCCATGGTCATCACGCCACCCGCTTGCGCAGCAGCGCCAGGCCCGCGCGCGACTGCACCGGGCGGCCCAGGAAGTCGCTGATGTACGCCCCCGCGTCCACCAGCCGGTCGAGAGAGATGCCGGTGTCGATGCCCATGCCGTGCAGCATGAAGACCAGGTCCTCGGTCGCCACGTTGCCCGTCGCGCCCTTGGCGTAGGGGCAGCCGCCCAGGCCGGCGATGCTGGCCTGGAAGTTCCACACCCCCAGCTGCAGCGCCGCCAGGGTGTTGGCC